>JBOGZE010000234.1:0-3856 GCA_050697055.1 Solirubrobacterales bacterium | reverse complement strand
CCAGAGTTCCCGCCTCATCCCCGTCGGTCGGCTGATCCCCGCCGGCCGAGGTGGGCGGTGTGCTGAGCTATAGGAGCGCCTCGACTCGCGATCCGTGGAACCCAGAGATCAAGGAGGACGAGATGCCAACCAGATCATCAGAGGCAGAGTGGAAGGGCAATCTTGCGAGGGGCAGCGGGACGATGGCGCTGGGAAGCGGTGCGTTCGAGGGCAGCTACTCGTTCGCGTCACGGTTCGAGGACGGCGAGGGGACCAACCCGGAGGAGCTGATCGCCGCCGCCCACGCCGGCTGTTTCTCGATGGCGCTTGCGCACATGCTCAGCCAGGCGGGCCACGAGCCGGAGTCGGTGAGCACCACGGCGCGAGTGACGATCGATGCCAAGGAGATCGCGATCACCCGCAGCGACCTATCCACCGAGGTCAGGGTCGACGGCCTCGACGAGGAGGAGTTCCAGCAGTTCGCCGACGATGCAAAGAGCGGGTGTGCGGTGTCTCGGGCGCTGGGCGCAATTGAGATCGGTCTGGAGGCGAAGCTGGCTTCGGTCCCCGCCGCCTAGGGTCCGCTCGGTCCGGCTACGGCCAACGTCCCGGGCTCGACACCCGGCGCTCCCGCACGACCTCGACCGGGGCGGCCAGGTTGGCGGGAAAGACCAGAACATTCTCGGCCCGAGCGGCGACCGAGGGAACCACGAGCCCCTCGAGGCCGAGACCGACCGCCGCGGCGCCGACCCTCTGGGTCTGACTCCTGGGGACGAGGATGGAGAGCGGCGTGTCCACGCCAAGGTCGGCGAGAACCTCGGGGTCAACGAGCTCGACCACCTCGGCGTCGACGGCGGTCTCGGCCAGCCGCACGGGATAGATCGCCGCTTCGGGGTCGCCCTGGAGCTCGGCGGTTCGGGTCAGCTCGGCTCGCACCGTGGCCGGTTCGAAGCTCAGGTACAACGCATCCACGCCCGGTGGATGCCACCGCCCTCCGTTGATGCGAGCGCCCCGGGTCGAGAGCGCGTCGAAGGGCTCCCGCACCCCACGCCATAACCGGAGATGGGACCGGCGACGCTTCAGTGATGAGAGGCTCTCGGTGAGCTGCTTAGAGGTAGACACCCTCGCCGATTGCCACGAGCAGCCCGAGCACCTCTCGGGTCCGGCCCTCGGCGATCAGTTCAGCCGCCGAGTGGAAGTCGAGCTCTGGATTGGGCCGCTCGATCCAGGAACTCGCGTTCCCACCGGGAAATGCTTTCGAGTACTCCTCGAGTACCGCGGAGATCTCCGCCAGCTGCCGGCGAACGGCGCCGCGCGGTTCCGTCTCCCCCGCCAGCCACCTCCGGGCCGTCCGCTCGGAGCGGCCGGTGAGGCGAGCGAGCTGGTCCGCGCTGATCCCGGAGTCGACGACGGCCTTCAGCTCCTTCGATGGTGCAGCTACCGGGGACATGACGTCAGTCTAGCAATGTCCGCAACCTGACGACAGATTTTGGACAGAACAGAGCCTATCTGGGGTTCAAGGCGTCGTTGCCGAGGTTGCTGATGTCGTTGCTCAGGCCGATCGCGAACAGGACCATCACGAGCAGGAAGCCGAAGGCGCTGGCGCTCTCGATCACCCGGAAGGGAACGCGCTCGCCACGGACCTTCTCGACCAGGCTCCAGAAGATGTGGCCCCCGTCGAGGGGCAGGAACGGGAAGAGGTTGATCAGCCCGAGCGAGAGGCTGATCACCGCGAGCACCAGGAGCGCATCGCGCCAGTCGAAGCCGATCGCCTCGTTCAGCGCCCGGGAGCCGCCCACGGGGCCGGAGAGCTGCTCCCGCTGCTCCGGGAGAAATATCCGGCCGATCGTCGAGATCGTCCGCGAGGTGATGAACCACATGCGGTCGGCGGCGAAGTTGGCGGCTTCCGGCACCGAGTAGCCGGCGGACTGCGTCTCGACCGGCCCGAAAACGACGCCGAGCAGGCTCCGCTCGGCGTCGGCGTTGTACTCCGGAGTGACAGTGACCGGCACCTGACGGCCGTCCCGCTCGACCACGAGCTGGACGGGTGTCGCCGTGGTGCAGCCATCCGTCTGATCCCCGGCGCATTTGTGGGTGTCGACTTCGTCCCTGAAGCGCTCGATCCGGTCTTCGAAGTCGAGATTGGAGGCCGGGACCCCATCGACCGAGACGATCCGGTCGGCTGGCTCGAGCTTGCCGGCGGCCGGGGTGTCGTCCTGCACCTGGTCTATCTCCACACCCGGCCCGACGGCCTCCTCGATCGTGAAGGCGAGGGCGAACAGGATCACGAAGGCGATCAACAGGTTCATCGCTGGCCCGGCGGCGATCACCACGATCCGCTTCCAGACCGGCTGGTTGTAATAGGCGCGCTTCAGGAGCTCAGGCGAAAGCGGCTCACCCGGCCGGCTCACCCCCGGGCCTGGCTCCTGGTCGACGGACTCAACCCTCTCGAGCAGCCCAGCCTCCCTTGGCGTCTCCGACGTATCCCGAGGCTCGAGCTCCTCGGGATTCATCCCGGTGATCTTCACGAAGCCTCCGAGGGGAATTGCCCCGATCCCGTACTCGGTCTCGCCGCGCTTGACGCTCCACAGCTTCGGCGGGAAGAAGAGGAAGAAACGCTCGACCCGCATCCCAGTCCACTTGGCGACGACGAAATGCCCGAACTCGTGGAGAACGATTAGCGCCCCGAAGCCGGCGATGGTGAGGACCCAGGTCACGCGACCGCGAGCTCCTCCACCAGCCCCTCGGCGTGCCGCCGCGCCGCGGTGTCGGTCTCGAACAGCTCTTCGAAGTGCCGCATCGGACCGGTCGGCACCGCGTCGAGGCAGCGGTCGATCACCTCGGGGATCCCGGTGAAGCCAATCCGCCCGCCGAGGAAGGCGGCAACGGCGACCTCGTCGGCGGCGTTGAGCACGCAGGGCGCCGTCCCCCCCACGGCGCCCGCCTCCCGGGCGAGCCGCAGGCAGGCGAAGGTGTCGGTGTCGGGCGCCTCGAAGCTGAGCTCGCCGATGCTCGCCAGATCGAGCATCGGCACCTCGGTGTCGGCACGCTCGGGGAGGTGCAGGGCGTAGGAGATCGGCACCCGCATGTCGGGGTAGCCCAGATGGGCAAGGGAAGCGCCGTCGTTGAGGTCCACCAGCGAGTGGACGATCGACTGCGGGTGGACGAGCACGTCGATCCGTTCGTACGGCACCCCGAAGAGGTGGTGGGCTTCGATCATCTCGAAGCCCTTGTTGATCAGGGTCGCGGAGTCGATCGTGATCCGCCCCCCCATCTCCCAGGTGGGGTGCGCAAGCGCCTCCTCCGGCGTCACCCCGGAGAGATCGCTGCGGCCGCGGAAGGGTCCCCCGGAGGCGGTCAGGACCAGCCGCTCGACCGTTCCCGGCGGCTCCGCGCCGATCAGCTGGAAGAGCGCCGAGTGCTCGGAGTCGACCGGGATGATCCGGGCGCAGGTGGCCTCCGCCAGCGCCGTGACCAGCTCGCCGCCGACCACCAGCGACTCCTTGTTGGCGAGCGCCAGGTCGATCCCCTCGGTGAGGGCGACGATCGTCGGGCCGAGCCCGGCGGCGCCGACGATCGCGTTCAGGACCAGGTCGGCGCCCGACCCCTCGATCAGGGTCCGTATCCCCTCCTCGCCCGGCAGAACCTGGCCGTCCCAGGCGCCCCGGGCGCGCTCGGCGGCATCCGTGTCGGCGAGGGCGACCGCGGGGGCGCCGTGCCGGCGGGCCTGCTCGAGCACCTGCTCCCAGCTCGAGCCGGCCGAGAGGCCGGCGACGCTGAGCTCGTCGCTGGCCGCGATCACCTCGAGCGCCTGGGTGCCGATCGAGCCGGTCGATCCGAGAATCAGGATTCGCTTCACGGCCCGCCAGTGTAGGTC
>JBOGZE010000233.1:0-3292 GCA_050697055.1 Solirubrobacterales bacterium | reverse complement strand
CGATCGCGACCCCCGTCTTCCCCACTGCGGTCGGGCCGAAGAGGGCGAGGACCTTCAAGCAGCGCGGCTGAGTAGCCGTTCCTGTCCCGAGAGCGTGGTCGAGGTGGCGCCGCCGATCTCGACCTCGACCATCTCGCCCGGCCTGGCGGTCCCGTCGAAGTTGACCGTCTTGTTGTGCCGGGTGCGCCCCCGCAGCCGCGAGGGGTCGGTGCGGCTAGGGCCCTCGACCAGCACCTCCATCGTCCGGCCGATGAAGCGCTCGGCGCGCTCTCGCGCCCGGCGCTGGACCAGCTCCACCAGCCGCTCCATCCGCTCGCGCTTCACCGAGTGGGGGAGCTGGTCGTCGTACTCCGCCGCTTCGGTGCCGCGCCGGGGCGAGAAGACGAAGGTGAAGGCGCCGTCGTAGCCAACCTCGTCCACCACCTCCAGGGTTTGCTCGAAGTCCGCCTCGCTCTCACCGGGGAAGCCGACGATGATGTCGGTGGTCAGGGCGCAGTCGGGGACGTGCTCGCGGATCAGCGCCACACGGTCCATGTAGCGCTCCCGGTTGTAGGTGCGGCGCATCCGCTTCAGCACCGGGGTCGAGCCCGACTGCAGCGGCAGGTGGATGTGCTCGCAGAGCGAGGGCAGCTCGGCGTGGGCGCGGATCACGTCCTCGCGCATGTCCTTGGGGTGCGGGCTGGTGTAGCGGAGGCGCTCGATCCCCTCCACGCCGTCCACCCGGGCGAGCAGCTCGGAGAAGCTGATTCGATGCTCTGGAGCCAAATCTCGGCCATAGCTGTTGACGTTCTGGCCGAGCAGGGTGATCTCCCGCACGCCGTCGGCGGCGAGCCGCTCGGCCTCAGCGACGATCTCGGCAGGGTCGCGGCTCACCTCCCGGCCCCTGGTCGAGGGGACGATGCAGTAGGCGCAGACGCAGTTGCACCCCTGGGAGATCTGGAGCCAACCCTGGAACTCACGCGCCCGCTTCATCGGCAGGTGGCCGGAGACGTCCTCGAACTCGAAGTAGCCCTGGGCGGTGAGCGAGTCCGAGGTCAGGAACTCGGCGAGCCGGTGGATCTGGCCGGGGCCGAAGGCGACGTCGACGAAGGGAAAGCGCCGGAAGACCTCATCCTTGACCGACTGCGCCCAGCAGCCTCCCACCCCGACCACCCGCGCCGGGTCCTCGCTCTTCAGCCGCTTCGCCTCCCCCAGGTGGGCAATGAACCGGTTGTCGGCGGACTCGCGGATCGAGCAGGTGTTGAAGAGGATCAGGTCGGCCTGGTCGCGGCTCTCGACCTCGACGTAGCCGAGCGAGTCGAGCATCCCCTTCATCCGTTCGGAGTCGTGCTCATTCATCTGGCAACCGAAGGTGGTGACGTGGTAGCGCCGCTCCATCCGGCTCAATGTAGCCCTCCAGCTATCCGGGCGCCTCGTTGACGATCTGCTGGATCCGGCTGTGGGAGAGCCCGATCGCCTTCGCCACCTCCCGGTAGCTGGCGCCTTCGGCGACCGCCTCGCGAACGCGGCGATCGCGCTCCAGCCTCACCGGGGCGATTCGCTCCTCGATCTGCCCCATCGCCCGGCGGTACTCGAGCCCAACCCGAACACGTTCGAGCCAGACCCGGTCACGGGCACGCTCGAAGTCCCGATGCGCCTCGCGCAGGCCGGCGGCGCTCGGTGCGTCCAACATCTTTTCTGTATAGCAATAAACGATTAGAGCTATACAACAACGCGAAAAAACGAGCCACGCCTAGTCGACGGTGAGATCGCCCTCCATGCCGGCTTCGCGGTGACCCGGCACGGTGCAGAAGAAGACGTACTCACCCGGCGCCAGGTCGTCGATGCTGACCTCCTGCTCGCCGCCCGAGAAGACCTCGGTCTCGCTGAGAACCTGACCGTCCGCGTTCTCCACCGCGAGGCTGTGTGGGACCGGCGAGGGGTTCGAGTAGGTAATCGTGAGGCTCCCCGCCTTGGCCTCGAGGCCGTCGGGATCGAAGACCAGGGAACCATCGGAGGGTGAGGTCACGTCCAGGCTTGCAGCGGCGGCGGGAGGCGCCGGCGGCTGCTGCTTCCCGCCTCCTGCAGCCGGCGGCTGGCCGGCCGGGGCGGGCGGAGGCGCTGCCTCCTCCTCTGCGGCCGCCTCCTCCTCGGCCAGCTCCTTGTTGCGCTCCTCCTGCTCATCCTTGGCGTTGACGACGGCGAACGAGGTGGTGCCGATAACGATCGCCGCAATGACGGCGGTGCCCAGGACCAGGGCCACCCGGTTCGGCGGAAACGACGCCTTGCCGCGAATGCCGATCGCCGCGATCCCGAGGGCCGCCAGGACCAGCACTCCGCCCAGCCAGAAGAAGAGACTGCCCTCCATCGGGCGCGGATCCTATCCGTTCCGCTCCTGCGCCCGAACCGCGTCGTAGGCGGCCTCCAGGGGGAAACCGTGGCGCGCCAGCTGAGCAAGGGCGCGTTGCCTGCCGCGCTCGTCGGCGACCTCGGTGCCGCTGCGGGCGAGCAACGCGGAGGCCCTGGCGACGACCTCGTCCTCGCTCTCGACCGCGAGCGCGGCCTCGATCAGATCATCCGGAATCCCCCGGCCCGCGAGCGCCTCGCGAATGCGATCAGGCCCCCAACCAGCCAGCTCGCGCTTGTCCTCGGCGTAGCGCCGCGCGAAGCGCTCGTCGTCGATCGAGCCATCCTCGACCAGCCGGGTCAGCACCTCGATCCGCTCGGCCTCCTCGACCCCGCGTTCGGCGAGCCAGTGGACGAGCTCGGACTCGGTGCGCTCCTTCCGCCCGAGCGCCTTCAGCGCCAGCTCATAGGCCTCCGCGACGCTTGGTGGGCCCTCAGGCAGCCTTCTTCTGCGGCTTCGCCGCCTGCCGCTTCGGCGCCTCCTCGGCCTCGCTAGCGGCAGCCTCCGCCTTCGCCGGAGCCGACTTTGCCTCCTTCTCCTTCTCCTTCTCCTTGGCCTCCAGCCCCAGCCTCTCGTAGATCTTCCGCTCCAGCTCGGCACTGAGGTCGGGGTTCTGGCTCAGGTGTTCCTTGGTGTTGTTGCGGCCCTGGCCCAGCCGGGTCTCGCCATAGGAGAAGAAGGAGCCCGACTTCTGAATAAGGTCGTGCTCCAGGGACAGATCGAGGATGCAGCCCTCCTTCGAGATCCCGGTGCCATAGCCGATGTCGAACTCGGCCTGCCGGAAAGGCGAGGCGACCTTGTTCTTCACCACCTTCACCCGCACCCGGTTGCCGACCGCCTCGGTCCCCTCCTTCAGGGTCTCGATCCGGCGGATGTCGAGCCGCTGGCTCGAATAGAACTTCAGCG
>JBOGZE010000232.1:0-1519 GCA_050697055.1 Solirubrobacterales bacterium | reverse complement strand
CGCTGGGGCCTCAGATCGCCTTAGAACGGCCCGGTTTGACCCGAGCCCGACCGATCAGGCAGCCGAGGCGGCCGACGACTCCTCCGAGCCTTCCTCCCCAGAGGCCTCACTGCCGTCCTGTGGGCGCTGGTCGAGGACGTAGTCCACGGCGCGCTGCGCATGTTGGGAGGCGGACACAACCATCCGCTTGTCATCTCGCAGCGCCCGCAGCCAGCTGCCGATATAGGCCGCGCTCTGCTCCAGTCGCTGGGGCGCGATCCCGGCAGTCCCGCACAACATCGCCGCGCCGAGCTCGGCGATCAACTCCTCCCGCGAGTAGGCTTGCTCGTCCGATTTCGGCGCCAGCTCGCGGTCGAGCCGGGAGCGGTGCCCGGTGCTGTGCACTGCCTCGTGGAACCGGGTCGCGTAGTAACCCTCCACCTCGTAGAAGCTCTCCCGCGGTGGCAGCGTGATCGTGTCGCTCGCCGCGATGTAGAAGGCGCCTCCGGGGCGGTGCTCCACAATCGGCGGGCTCGGCATCCTCGCGAGCAGCTGTTCGCAGCGCTCGATCGGGTCGAACTCCAGCCGCTTGTCCTCGCTCGCCGGCGGCTCGACGCCATCCACCTGATCGAGGTTGAAGACCGTGTAGGGCCTGATCCACCAGACGAGCTTCTTCTCGTCGGTCTCCTCATCCTTGACCAGAAGCCTCTTCCAGAGCACCACCAGGGTGCCCCGCTCACCACGGCGAACATTGCCGCCCGCACGCTCGGCGCCGCGATAGGTCAGCCACAACGGAGAGTCGTAGCCGCGCGCCTGCTGGGTCAGCTGGGTGAGCAGCTGGTTGACGCCCCGGTAAGGGCGCCCGCTTGAGAGGTTGCGCTGCATCCCGAAGTCCCGCCACGGTCGCCGCCAGGGGACCGTCCCGCCTTCGAGCGCCTTGACGATCTTCTCGGTGATCTCTTGGTAGACGTCCCGCTGGCGTCTTCGCGATCGGCGTCGCTTGTTCGCGGCCATGCCGCCTCTCCTCCGTCGAGGCCCCGCCCGCTGCGGGACCGTGGCCGCACCTAGAGCGCCCCCAGGGGGCGCCACAATGCGGCCGCCTCTCGGTCCCGCCTGGGCGGGCTGCTCACTGGCGACAGGGCCTGGGCCTATGCTATGCGAACATACGTTCGGATTGACGTCCAAGGGCTCGATCACCGGCCAGCTCCAGCGGGCGATTGCCGCCGGCGACGTGCTCGCGGTAGTCGCCGCCCGTGACCGGGTCCATTACGCGCGCCCGGCGTCCGCCTCGCCCGCAAGTTCGCGCAGGCGATCGCGGCCCTCGGCGATCAGCCGATTGACCTTCGTGTAGGTCCACGGTCATCTCCATGATCTCCTGATAGCGGTAGCCAGCCGCGAGCAAGCCGAGAGCCTTGTGCTCGTTCGGCTTCAGCTGCCTCAGCAGCTCAGCCGTCTCCCGGGAGCGCTCGCTGATGAGTGCCCGCTCTGAGGGCTCAAGCTCAGGGGACGCGATCTGCCCAAAGAGATGCTCCACGCTCTC
>JBOGZE010000231.1:0-19290 GCA_050697055.1 Solirubrobacterales bacterium | reverse complement strand
GCGAGGTGCTGGTCGGCGCCCGGGCGGCCCGGGCCTGCAGGCGGGCGCGGCTGGAGCGCGGAGACGACGTGAGCGCAAAGGGGATCGAGGAGCCGCTCACCCCCTTCCGGGCGCTAGCCGTTGACGCCGACGCCGAGCTCTCGGGGGTGCCGCTGGTCGGACGCGAGGATGACCTGGAGATGCTTCGCCTGATCGCCCGTCGGGCGGCGCGGGAGCGGATCCCGCAGCTGGTGACGGTGATCGGCGAGGCGGGGATCGGCAAGACCCGTCTTGCCGGCGAGCTCTTCGGTGAGCTCCGCTCGGAAGGAGAGGAGTGGCGAACGGTGGTGGGCCGCAGTCCCCCCTACGGCCACGGGATCGCCTTCTGGGCGCTCGGCGAGATCCTCCGGGACGCCGCGGGCACCTCGACCGATGCTCGGGCGGACCAGGTCGAGGAATCGCTGCGTGGGGTGCTCGCCGAGCTCGGCGCCGAGGACGCCACCGAGCTCGCCGCCGCGCTGACCGTGGCGATCCGCGGGACGCCCGATTGCGAGGCTGAGGAGGACCTGAACCGTGCCTGGCGCCGCTTCGTCTCCTTGCTCGCCACCGAGCGCCCGCTGGCAATCGGCGTCGACGATGCCCACTGGGCCGACGAGGGGACTCTCGAGCTACTCGAGGACGTCGCCTTCGGCCTGCACAGCTCCCCGATCCTCATCCTCTGTACCAGCCGCCCCGAGCTGATGGACCGGCGCCCGGGATTCGGCCGAGTCGCTCGCAATATCACCCAGCTCGAGCTGCTGCCGCTCGATCAGGATTCCTCCCGGCGACTGGCCGAGCTGCTGCTTCCCCAGGACCAGCATGAGATCGCGGCGCGGATTGCCGAGGCGGCCGGGGGCAACCCGTTCTTCACCGAAGAGGTCTCGCGGGCACTCGGTCAAGAGGCGGCCGACGGAACGGTCAGCGATCGGCTGCCCGACACCGTGCAGGCCGCGATCGCGGCCCGGATCGACCAGCTGTCGGCAGAGGAGAAGCGCGCCCTTCAGTACGCGGCGGTCCTTGGCCACACCTTCTCGCAGGGGCCGCTGGGCGATCTGCTCGGCGACTCACCCGGCGAAGCCCTCTGGGGACTGCGCCAGAAGGCGCTTGTCGAGGAGCGCCCCGGCTCGGAGTCCGGCCACTACGTCTTCCGCCATCAACTGATCCGAGATGTCGCCTACAACTCCCTCCCCCGAAGCGAGCGAGCCCAGCTGCACGAGCGAGCCGCCGAGGCGCTGCTGGCGCGAGAGCCCTTCGCCGAGTTGCCGGAGCTGGTCGCCTACCACCTCACTCACGCCTGCGAGCTCGAGTCCACTCCGGAGCGGGGACGCGCCGCCCGCGATGCGGTACTGAGGGCGGCGGAGACCGCGGTGCGGCGAGGCGCGGCCGCTCGGGGCCAGGAGCTCTACGAGGAGGCGGCGAGCCTCTCCGACGACGCCGAGGCCGTGGACGCGTTGGAGGCGGCGGCCGAGGTTGCCCTTCGAGCCTGGCGCGGCGACCACGCGCTGCGCCTCTTCCGCGAGGCGGGGGAGGCCGGCGAGCGGGCCGGCGAGCCAGACCGGGCGTCGGGCGCCTACGCCCGGGCGGTAGAGGTCGGCTCGCGCATGCACGGGATCAGCGGCGACCCTCCTGCAGCGGATCTCGAGCCGATGCTCAGGCGCGGCCATGAGCTGGTCGCCGACGACGACGTCGTCACCCGCGCGAGGCTGAAGGTGGACGAGGCGTGGATGGCATGGCTGAAGGAGGAGGTCGAGAAGATGGATCGACCCGCCCAGGAGGGCCTCGAGCTCGCCCGCCAGACCGCCGACCGGCAGCTGCTTCAGAACGCCCTCGACGCGGTCACCGGCAGCGACTGGCTCGGAGGCCGGCAGCGGTCGGCGGTCGAGCACACCCGCGAGCGGCTCGAGCTGCTCGAGAGCGCCCCCCAGACCCACGCCCTCGACGCCGAGCGCTCGGACGCGCTCCACATGATGGTGCTCTGCCTTCTCCAGACCGGTGAGTTCAGGGAGGCGGCGGCGTTTGCGCTCCAGGGGGCCGACATCGACCGCGCCCGTGGCGTCGATCACGCCGCTTTCCAGCGGGAGCTGATGCCCTGCTTCTTCCTGGGCGAGTGGGACCGGGCGCTCGAGCTGGGCGCGGACTCGCGCCAGGCCTGGATCGAGGCGGGCCGGCCCCCGCTCGGCGCCTTCGCCACCCCGGCGGCGTGCGTCGGGGCGATCTACGGATACCGCGGGGAGGATGCCGGGGCCGCCGACTGGATGCAGCACGCGTACAACCTGGTCCGCACCCACACCGAGCAGACGAGCGGCGTGCAGATGCTGGAAGCGGACGTCAACCTTCACCACGGCCGGGTCGAGGACGCCCTGAGGCGAACGGAGGCCGACCTGGCGGGGACCCAGTACCAGGCCCCCTACACCGCCACCCGCGCGGAGGCGTTCGCGCGGGCCGGCCACGCGGGTGCCGCCGAGGCGATCGAACTCGCCGAGCGCCGGGTTGGCGAGCACCGCTACGCGATCGGGATCCTCCTCCGCGCCAAGGGAGTGCATGCCGGTGACGAGGAGCAGCTGCGCCAGTCACTCGAGCTCTTCGAGGAAATCGAGTGCCCCTACCAGGCGGCGCGCAGCGGATGGCTCCTCGGCGGCGATGCACGGTCGGCGGCCGAGCGCACCTTCGCCGACCTCGGCACCCCTCCGCCCGCGGACTGAGCCCTACATCCATCGCGGCTGCAAGCGGCCGCTTAGCCCCCGCGTTCCTCGGCGTCACGGAGGCGGCCGACCAGGTTCTCGAGCAGGGGCCAGGCGACCTCGGGATGAGACTGGACGAAGGGGCGGAACTCCCAGCTGGTCATTCCCCGGCAGCGGAGGTCGGTGGTCGCCACCACCGTCGCCGAGCGCGGCCCCTTGTCGATCAGGGCGATCTCGCCGAAGTGGTCGCCGGGGCCGAGGGTGCGGACCACCTCCCCCCTGAGGCTGACGGTCGCGTTGCCGTCCTCGATCACGAAGAAGCCGACCCCGCTCTCCCCCTCGGTGGTGATCGTCTCGCCCTCGTTGAAGGTCCGCTCGGCCATCCCCTTCGCCAACCGCTTCAGCTCCTTCGCCTTCACCCCGGTGAACATCGGCACCCGGCTCAGGGTCTCGACGAGGTCGGCCATCGCCGCGATCATATCCCTGGCCCGGGCCCAACCAGCTTCGGGATGTGATCGCGGGCAGCGGCTTGACCGAAAGTATGAACTATGGTTCACTTCTTGTCGTGGCATATCGGCCCACCGAGCGGACCGAGGCGCGCAAGGCCGCTGTCCGCAAGCGGATCGTCGTCGCCGCCCGCCGGCTGATCTCCCGCGGCGGCTACGCGGAGGCCCAGATCTCCGCCGTCGCGGCGGAGGCCGGCGTCGCCACCGGCACCGTCTACCGCCACTTCCCCTCGAAGGCCGACCTCTTCGCCGAGGTCTTTCGCGAGGCCTCCCAGCGCGAGGTGGACGCGATGCGGGAGGCGGTGCACGCCTCGACTGGCCCCGCCGCCGAGCGGATCGCCGCCGGGGTCGAGATCTTCGCCCGCCGCGCAATGCGAGGACGACGACTTGCCTGGGCGCTCCTCGCCGAGCCGGTCGACCCGGCGGTCGAGGCCGAGCGCCTCCACTTCCGCCACAGCTACCGCGATCTGATGGCCGAGACCCTCAGCGAGGGGATCGCCGCCGGCGAGCTGCCGCCACAGGATGTCGAGGCGACCGCCGCGGCGCTGATCGGTGCGATCGGCGAGGCGATGCTCGGCCCGCTGTCACCCGCATATGACGGGTCGTTCCTATCGGAACGCCCTCGCACAGACGGAGGCGATCCCGAGGCGCTGATCGCCTCCCTGATCACCTTCTGCACCCGCGCGATCGGAAAGGAGCCCGCGCATGTCAACGCTTGAGGCTTCATCACGGAACGCTTCATCACGAAACAACATCACCGGAGTCCGCACCCACGAGGTCACCAACCAGCCCCCACCGCTGCTCGACTACAACCTCTACGAGGCCGACCGCCCGCTGGTCGAGGCCGTCCGCCGCGAGGGCGCCGACTGGGCCGAGCAGCGGATCTCGGCGGTCGGCGAGCTCGCCGGGTCAGCGCATGCGCAGGAGTTGGGGCGCCTCGCGAACGAGAACCCGCCGAAGCTCCGCACCCACGACCGCTACGGCAACCGCGTCGACATTCCCGAGTTCCACCCCGCCTGGTACGAGCTGATGGGGCTCGCGGTCGAGCATCAGCTGCACTCGCTCCCTTGGCGCGAGCCGGGTCCCGGCGCCCACGTTGCCCGCGGCGCCGCCTTCATGTGCTTCTCGCAGGCCGAGGCCGGGGTCGGCTGCCCGATCTCGATGACCTATTCAATGATCCCGGCGCTCCGCCACCAGCCGGAGCTGGCGGAGGAGTGGGAGCCGCGGTTTCTCTCGGACAAATATGACCCGCGCGACGTCCCCGCGAACGAGAAGCCCGGCGCCCTCGCCGGGATGGGGATGACTGAGAAGCAGGGCGGCTCGGACGTCCGCGCGAACACCACGATTGCCCGCCCCCTCAACGGTGGGGCGCCCGGCGCCGAGTACGAGCTCACCGGGCACAAGTGGTTCTTCTCGGCTCCGCAATGCGACGCCTTCCTCGTCCTCGCCCAGGCCGAGGGTGGGATCTCCTGCTTCCTGTTCCCCCGCTGGACCCCGGACGGCGAGCGCAACAACTTCCGCCTCCAGCGGCTCAAGGACAAGCTCGGCAACCGCTCCAATGCCTCCTCGGAGATCGAGTTCGACGGCGCCTGGGCGCGCCTGGTCGGCGAGGAGGGCGCCGGCGTCCGGGCGATCGTCGAGATGGTCAACCACACCCGCCTCGACTGCGTCCAGGGCGGCACCACCGGGATCCGCGCCGGGGTCGTGCAGGCGATCCATCACGCCAGGCACCGATCGACCTTCGGCAAGTTGCTGGTGGAACATCCCCTGATGCAGAACGTCCTCGCCGACCTCGCGGTCGAGTCCGAGGCGGCAACGATCTCCGCAATGCGCCTCGCGCGGGCCTATGACGAGTCGATCGCAGGAGACGATCAGGCCCAGGCCTTCAAGCGCATCTCCAACGCCGTGCTCAAGTACTGGATCTGCAAGCGTGCCCCCGAGCACGCGGTCGAGTGCCTCGAGACCCTCGGCGGCAACGGCTACGTCGAGGAGTCGGGGATGCCTCGCCTCTACCGCGAGGCGCCGCTCGGCTCGATCTGGGAGGGCTCGGGCAACGTCCAGTGCCTGGACGTGCTCCGGGCGATGGTCAAGAACCCCGACTCGGTCGAGGCCTTCTTCGCCGAGGTCGGCGAGGCGGCAGGCGAGCCGCGGCTCGACGCCTATGTCAAGGAGTTGCGCTCCGACCTCACCGATATCACCGCGATCGAGGCGCGGGCGCGGCGCCTGGTCGAGCGAATGGCGCTGGCGTTCCAGGGCTCGCTCCTGATCCGCTTCGGCGATGAGGCAGTGGCCGATGCCTTCGTCGCCTCCCGCCTCGTCGGCGACTGGGGCCAGGCCTTCGGCACCCTGCCCGTGGGCACCGACTTCGGCCGGATCATCGAGCGCCACTCGGTCGAGGCATGAACCCCGGCAAGGGGGAACCGGTCGACTACGAGACCCTCCGCTACGAGAGCGACGGGCACGTCACCGTGCTCACCTACGACCGGCCCGAGCAGCGAAACGCGGTCAGCCGGCAGATGAACCGCGAGCTCCATCACGCCTGGCAGCGCTTCCGCGACGACTCCGAGGCCTTCGTCCTCGTGATCACCGGCGAGGGCGAGGCCTTTTGCGCCGGCTGGGACCTCGAGGACGCCGCCGCGCTCGCCGAGGGCGACCCTCCCGACTGGGACGAGTTCCGGACCAGCATCTACAACACCCCCGGGGAGTGCGGCTACACCCGCCGGGTGGATGTCTTCAAGCCGGTGATCGCCGCGGTCAACGGCTGGGCGGTGGCGGCCGGCCTCGAGAACGCCCTCCTCGCCGACATCAGGATCGTTGCCGAGAACGCCGTCTTCGGCGCGCTCGAGCGCCGCTGGAACATCGTCGGCGGCGACGGGATGACCGTGAGGCTGCCGCTGGTGGTCGGCTACGGCCGGGCGATGGAGCTGATCATCACCGGGCGTCCGGTTGACGCCGAGGAGGCGCTCCGGATCGGGCTCGCGAACGAGGTCGTCCCCGAGGGCAAGGCGCTCGAGCGGGCGCTCGAGCTCGCCCACCAAATCGCCGAGCTACCCCAGGGGGCGATCCGGTCCGACAAGGAGACGATGGTCCGCAACGTCGGCCGGACCTACGAGGAGCAGCTTCTCCGCGAGGCCGAGAACACCGCCTCGATGTTCGCCCGGCGCGACTCCCACGCAATCGGCGCCCGCGCCTTCAAGGAGGGCAAGACGCCGGAGTGGCCGCACCACGGGCTTTAACCCAAATCTCAGGAATTCTCAGGCTCCAGTCAGTAGGGTCCGCCGGGATGGAGGCCGCCCGGACAAACCCCCAGCCGCAGCACCGACCGAACCCGCTCGCCGACGCGATCCAGCCGGTCGAGCACGAGACGATCGACCGGATCATCACCGGCCTGGTCACGGTCGTCCCGTTCCTGCTTCTCGGCGTCGCGGCCTGGCAGCTCTGGAACAAGGCGTTGCACTGGAGCGACCTGACGATCTTCGCGCTCATCTACCTTCCCACCGGCCTCGGGATCACGGTCGGGTTCCATCGCCTCTTCACCCACCGCAGCTTCAAGACCAGCGCGGCGCTCCGCGGCGTCTTCGCCGCCCTCGGCTCCGCCGCGATCGAGGGCCCGGTGATCTCCTGGGTCGCCGACCATCGCAAGCACCACGCCTTCTCCGATGAGGAAGGAGATCCGCACAGTCCCCACGTCGGCCACGGCGGCGGGATCAAGGGCACCCTGCGCGGACTGTTCCACGCGCACGTCGGCTGGCTGTTCATCCACACCCAGCGCGGCTCCAAGGACCGGTTCGCCCCGGATCTGCAGAAGGACCGGGTGGTTCGGTTCGTCGACCGCACCTTCATCTTCTGGGCGGTTATCGGTTTGGGGATCCCGTTCGGCCTCGGCGTCGCGATCGGCGGGACGATCGAGACCGGGCTCACTGGGCTGCTCTGGGGCGGCGCGGTCCGGGTCTTCGTACTGCACCACGTCACCTACAGCATCAACTCGCTCTGTCACGTCTTCGGGAAGCGGAGCTTCGAGACCGACGACGAGTCCCGAAACCTCGCCTGGCTCGCCCCCTTCAGCTTCGGCGAGGCCTGGCACAACAACCACCACGCCTTCCCGACCTCGGCCGTGCACGGCCTCCGGC
Organism: Solirubrobacterales bacterium; assembly: GCA_050697055.1. Lineage (GTDB taxonomy): Bacteria > Actinomycetota > Thermoleophilia > Solirubrobacterales > 70-9 > CAVVYV01. Next base: position 11,955 of record JBOGZE010000231.1, on the reverse strand, counting down.
GCTGGCAGTTCGACCCCAGCGCCGGGCTGATCTGGGGCCTGGAGCGGGCGGGGCTGGTCTGGGACGTGGTCCGGATCGCGCCCTCGCGGCAGGCGGCGAAGGCCGTTTCGTAGTTCTCGATCCGGGCTGCTACCGTGGGTTTGTTAGGTCGGGCATGGAGCCCGACACTCATTCAGTGCAAGCGCTCGCAGTCGTTGCTTATCGCATCCTCCGCGTTCGCCGCACAGAAACAACGGAGGACATAGATGCCGACAGGCACAGTGAAGTGGTTCAGCGACGACAAGGGCTTTGGCTTCATCACGCCCGACGATGGAGGCGATGATGCCTTCGTGCATTTCAGCGCGATCGTTGCCGACGGGCACCGCACCCTCGCCGAGGGCGCCAAGGTGACCTACGACGTCGAGGCCGGGGACAAGGGCCCCAAGGCCGCGAACGTCAAGCCCGCCTAGTCAAGCCTGAATCTGATGCGAGCGCCGCGCCCACCCGGGCGCGGCGTTTGTTTAATGCGAGGGCGCTCCGATAATCCAAGGGCGCTCCGAAGGAGCGACCCGTTCCATGATTGAGGAGCGACCCGTTCTTGTACTTACACCCAGCGCCGATCGAGGCGGCGGACGACCGCCTCGGAGAGGCGGATCGCGTCGGTGAGCGTCGCGTAGTCGACGTTCTCGGGCGTGTCGGTCCTCCAGTGGTAATTGGAGGGATTCTTGAAGCGGTTACAGGAGACGAGCGCGGCGCACCGGTAGCCGGCGGCGAGCGGGAAGATCCCGTCGGTCGCGTTCCGGAGCCGGAGGTTCGGGACGAGCTCGATCCCCAGCTCCTCCGCGGTCGAGTCGACCAGCTCGAGCGCCTCGGCGGGATACTCGCGGAGCCTCAGCATTCCCTCGCCGCGGAGCGCGCAGAGGCGGGGCGAGGCGATCGTGTCGAGACAGATGAAGAAGGTCCGCTCCGGCGGCAGCTCTGCCGCGTGGCGCTCCATGAACAGGCCCATCCCCTCGCAAAGCGCCTCCTCGGAGGTGGAGAGGAAGAGGACCCGGGTGCTCTCGGTCGGCTCCTCGGCCAGCGCCCTCGCAAGGGAGATCAGGGCAACGCAGCCGCTGCCATTGTCGTTGGCGCCGGGGACAACCTCGCGCGCGCCGATGTCCGCCATGAAGGCGGCGGCACCCGCCGAAACCACCGTGCCCAGGCCGGAAAGCCGGGCGCTGCCGAGCGCCGCCCCGGCGGCGACCAGAGCCGGTCCGGCGACCACCGGCCACATCAGCGGCGGGCTGGTGTCGCTCCTCTCGAACACCCAGGGGGCCCACTCGCCGACGGTCTCCGTGATCGCGGGGTTGAAGAAGAAGGCGCTGTGGGCCGCGTCGTGATGAGCCATGAGGACGATCGTCCGCTCGGCGTCCTCGGGCCCGATCTCGGCGAGGACGTGGTGGGCGGTCCGACTGGGAAGCAGCCGTCGGAAGCGCCGGCGCCCGGGCGGCAACTCGTCGGCGATCAGTCCCGCCGCGACGGCCGCGGTGGCGGCGGCCAGCGCCCGCGAGAGCGGGCCGCCGCGACGGGCGGCGATCCCGGCCAGGGCGCCGGCGCCGGCGAGGAGGCCGAGCGGCCACCAGAAGGTGCCGTTGGCCTCGGGCTCCTCCTCGATCCGGACCGACCTCGCGCCCGCCTGGCGGAGCTCCTCGGCCAGCCACTCCGCCGCCCGCCGTTCGCCCTCGGAGGCGGATGGGCGCTCGATCGCGCAGAGCTCTTCGAGCCGCTCCCGCAGCCATCCGGCGGCCGGGGGCGGCGACATCGTCGGTGGAGCCTCGGTTGCGATCGCGGAAACCTAGCGCCCGCCGCCTAAGATCAGTCCATGCCCGCGGGTGGAATCACCCTCCTTCATGTGCGCGGGATCAGGATCGGGGTCGACTACTCCTGGTTCCTGGTCCTCTTCCTGATCATCATCTGGCTCTCGGCCTCGTATCGCGATGTGCTCGGGCCCGAGACCAGCGACGGCGAGGCCTACACCCTGGCGCTCGCCAGCGCCCTCCTCTTCTTCGGCTCGATCCTCCTTCACGAGCTCGGCCACGCCCTCGTCGCGATCCGGCACGGGATCGGAATCTCCGGGATCACCCTGTGGATGTTCGGCGGCGTCGCCCGGATGGAGCGCGACTCGGACAGCCCCGGCACCGAGTTCAAGATCGCGATCGCGGGACCGGCGGTGACCGCCGTGCTCGTCGTCGTCTGCGCGGCGGTCGGCGTGCTCTTGGTGGGGGGAAACGAGTTCCGCGACGCGGCCAGCCTCGAGAACGGCACCGACACCTCGGCGATCGCCGCCCTGATCGCCTGGCTGGGCAGCATCAACCTCCTCGTGCTCATCTTCAACCTCGTCCCCGCCTTCCCCCTTGACGGCGGCCGGATCGCCCGGGCGATCGCCTGGTGGCGGACCGGCAACCGGGCAGGCGCCACCCGCTTCGCCGCCACCCTCGGCCGGGGCTTCGCCTACCTGCTGATCGCGGTCGGGCTCGGTTACTTCATGGCCTACCAGGGAGACATCATCGGCGGCATCTGGCTGGCGGTGATCGGCTTCATCCTCAACGGCTCGGCGCGTGCCGCGATCGCCCAGAGCCAGATCACCAGCCGGATCGAGAACCTCTCGGTTGGAGACGTCATGGACCGCGAGCCGGTGGCGATCCCGGAGGCGCTCTCGGTCGAGCAGGCCCTCGACGAATACTTCCTCCGCTACCGCTGGCCCTGGTTCCCGGTGGTCGACGACCGCCAGCGCTTCATCGGCCTCCTCGACCATGGGAGCGCCGAGCGGGTGCCCGCGGTCGAGCGAGCCGCCTCAACGGTCGGCGAGATCCTCGCCCGCGACAGCGGCAGCCTCACCGTGCGGGAGGACGCCCCGCTGGAGACGCTGCTCGGCAACGAGGCGCTGCGCCGGCTGGGCGCCCTGGTCGCCACCGACGCCGACGGCCGCCTCCGCGGCGTGGTCACGGTCGACCAGATCGGCCGGGCGCTGCGCGACCCGGCGCCGCAGGCGCCCGGCGCCTAGCTCCTGCGGCCGGCCTCTATAGGATCGCGCCCGCATGCCTGACCACGACGTTTTGGTGATTGGGGCAGGGCTCGCCGGACAGCGGGCGGCGCTTGCGGCCGCCGAGGAGGGCGTCTCGGTGGGGATCATCAGCAAGGTCCACCCGGTCCGCTCGCACTCGAACGCGGCCCAGGGCGGGATCAACGCCGCCCTCCAGGAGGACGACAGCTGGGAGTCGCACGCCTTCGACACGATCAAGGGCTCCGACTACCTCGCCGACCAGGACGCGGTCGAGATCATGTGCCGCGCCGCCCCCGACGAGCTCCTCCACCTCGAGCACCTCGGGGTCACCTTCCATCGCAACGAGGAGGGCAAGCTCGGCACCCGCGCCTTCGGCGGCGCCTCCGCGGCGCGCACCTACTACGTCGCCGACATCACCGGCCAGGCGATCATGCACGTCCTCTACGAGCAGCTGATGAAGTTCTCCGACGAGGTGGAGCGCTACGAGGAGTGGTTCACGACGGCGCTGGCGCTCGACGACGATGGCGAGTGCGTCGGCGCCGTTTGCCGGAACGTCAAGGACGGCTCGATGGAGCTGTTCGGCGCCAAGGCGGTGATCCTGGCGACGGGCGGCAACGGGCAGGCGTGGAAGCCGACCACCAACGCCCTGATCTGCACCGGCGACGGGATCGCGATGGCCTACCGGGTCGGGGCGAAGCTGATGGACATGGAGATGATCCAATACCACCCGACCACCCTGGCCGGGAAGGGCTTCCTGATCACCGAGGGTGCCCGCGGTGAGGGCGCCCACCTGCTCAACGCCAAGGGCGAGCGCTTCATGGAGACCTACGCGCCGAACAAGATGGAGCTGGCCTCGCGCGACGTCGTCTCCCGCGCCGAGCAGACCGAGATCCAGGAGGGGCGGGGCTTCCCCGACGGCACGGTGGCGCTCGACATCACCGTCGTCCCCCGGAAGCGGATCCACGAGGCGCTGCGGGAGATCGTCCTCGTCGGCCGCGACTTCGCGGGGGTCGACATCTCCAAGGTGCCGATCCACATCAAGCCCGGCAATCACTATGCGATGGGCGGAATCAAGACCGACAACGAGGGCCGGACCGAGGTGCCGGGCCTCTACGCGGCGGGCGAGGCCGCCTGCGTCTCGGTGCACGGCGGCAACCGGCTCGGGGCGAACTCGCTGCTGGACACCCTGATCTTCGGCCGCCGCTCGGGGGTCGACGCGGCAAGCCGGGCGAAGGGGCGGGAGCCGGCCTCCCCCGCGCGGGCACTGCTTCGGGACGAGGAAGCCCAGGTGGCCGAGGTCATCGGCCGGGAGAAGAACTCCGGCCGCCGGGTCTCGGAGATCCGCCGGGAGCTGGGCGAGACGATGGACAAGCACGTCGCGGTCTTCCGCGATGCCGAGGGCCTGAACGCCGCCCTCGAGACCGTCAAGCGCCTCAAGGAGGAGGCGGCCTCCTGCTACATCGACGACCGCGGCTCGGTCTTCAACCAGGACGTGCTCGGGGCAATAGAGCTTGGCTACATGCTCGACAACGCCGAGTGCACCTGCGTCGCCGCGATCCATCGCACCGAGAGCCGCGGAGCCCAGTTCCGCACCGACTTCCCCGAGCGAAACGACGAGGAGTGGCTGAAGCACATCGACCTCTCCCGCGACGGCGAGGGCCCCGAGATCAGCTACTCCGATGTGACGATCACGGAGTGGCAGCCGCAGGAGCGGACCTATTGACGCTGACGCGCGAAGATAGGGTGAACTGAGATGGCCGAGTTCACGCTCAAGGTCCGCCGCTTCCAGCCCGAGTCCGGCAAGGGACCGTACTGGGAGCAGTTCGACGTCGAGCTCGACCCCACCCTCTCCGTCCTCGACGGCCTCCTCCAGGCCAAGGACCGCGACGACGGCTCGCTCGCCGTCCGCTGCTCCTGCCGGGCGGCGATCTGCGGCTCCTGCGGCGTGAAGATCAACGGCGAGTCGACGCTCGCCTGCAAGACCCAGATCGGGGACGCGCACGAGTTTGCCAACCGCAGCAACGGTGGCTCCGAGCCGGTCGTGGTCGAGCCGATGGGGAACATGCCGGTGATCAAGGACCTGGTCACCGACATGGAGTCGACCCACTGGAAGAAGATCAGGCGGGTGACCCCATGGCTGCTGCCCGAGGGGGATCCGCCGGAGCGCGAGTACGTCGTCCCGCCCGAGTCGATGATCGACGTCACCCAGTCGATGGCCTGCATCCAGTGCGGCGCCTGCGTCTCCTCCTGCCTCTCGATGGAAGCCGATCCCGACTTCATCGGCCCCGCCGCTCTCGCCAAGGCCTACCGCTTCGTCGGCGACCCGCGCGACTCCGAGAAGCGCGAGCGGCTCAACGACCTGGCCCAGGATCCCCATGGGATCTATGACTGCACCCACTGCTTCTCCTGCATCGACGCCTGCCCCAAGGGGGTGGCGCCGATGGACCAGATCATGCGGCTGCGCCGGGCCGCCGGCGAACAGGAGATCGACGACCAGAACCACGGCCACAACCACGAGGCCGCCTTCACCAGGATCATTCAGAAGAAGGGCACCCTCGACGAGGCGCTGCTGCTCCAGGAGTCCCTCGCGCCGGGGATCAAGGGCAAGCTGATCCCCAGACATGGGGCGATCAAGGGGCTGCTCGAATCGATCCCGACCGCGATCAGGGGCCTGCGCAGCGGCAAGATGCGCTCGCTGCCGAAGCTGATCCCTGGCGTTCACCCGAAGCTGCCCGGCGGCGCCCAGGACCACGTGAAGCGGATCTACGCCCACGCCGAGGAGCACGACATCGAGCTCAACCTCTACATCCGCGGCGAGGAGGCCGACGAGGACGAGCCGGTGCCCGAAGCCGAGGCGGTTCCGGAGGAGAAGGTGGAGCCGGAGCCCGACGAGGCGGCATCGTGACGGCGCCCCCGGAGGCGAAGCCGAGGAGGCGGCCATGAGGGTGGCGTATTGGCCGGGCTGCGTCTCGCGCGGCTTCACCACCGAGCTGCACGGCTCGATGGCCCTGGTAGCCGAGCGGCTCGGGATCGAGCTGGTCGAGCTCGACCGCGCCAACTGCTGTGGCGCCGGGGTGATTGCCGAGCACAACCAGGAGCTCGCCGACACCCTCAACGCCCGCACCTTTGCGCTCGCCCAGCAGACCGGGCTGCCGATGATGAACATCTGCTCGACCTGCCAGGGCGCCCAGTCCGAATGCCAGCAGCGGCTTGACGCCGACTCGGGCTACCGCTCGCACATCAACCGAGCGCTGGCCGAGGAGGGGCTCGCCTACGACAAGGAGGGCTTCTCTAACAAGAACTTCCTCTGGATGCTGGTCGAGGACTACGGCCTCGACAAGCTGAAGCAGCAGGTGGAGCGGCCGCTCGAGGGGCTCAGGGTCGGCCCCTTCTACGGCTGCTACATCCTCCGCCCCAAGCACCGGCTCGGCTACGAGGAGCATCCCGAGCGCGACCTCTACCTGGACCGGCTGATCGAGGCGCTCGGGGGCGAGGTGGTCGAATACGACGGCGCCCGCAAATGCTGCGGCTTCCCGATCGTGACCATGGCCCGCGAGGTCTCGCTGCGCCAGGCGGGCACCCACGTCGGCGACGCGCTCGACGCCGGCGCGGACTGCCTGGTGACCCCCTGCCCGCTCTGCCACCTCAACCTCGACATGCAGCAGCCCGAGGCGGAGAGGATCGTCAACCGCGAGCTCGGGCTGGCGGTCCTCCACCTCCCCCAGCTGGTCGGCCTCGCGCTCGGCTTCGAGCCGAAGAAGCTCGGCATGCGCAGGCACATCGCTTCGACCGAGTGGGTCGAGCAGCGGCTCGAGCCGGTCGCGGCCTGAGGCAGCCCGCGTGGCCCGCGCGCTCGAGGAACAGGTGATCGAGATCGAAAAGCGCCTTGCCCTGATCGAGGTGCGGCTGGAGCAGATCTTCCAGCACCTGAACATCGCCCCTCGCGCCGGCGCCGAGGGTGCGGGAGAGGAGGGCTCAGAGCTCGATCCCAACAGCGACCCGGAGATCCAGGACCTGCTCGCCAAGGGCAACGAGGTGCAGGCGGTCAAGCGCTACCACGAGCTCACCGGCATCAGTCTCGGCCAGGCCAAGCAGGCGATCGACCGAGCCAAGGCAGGCGGCTGAGCCGGCAGCTGAGGAGCAGGGCATCCTGCGTTAGGCGCAGGGCGGCGGCGCTAGGGTCAGCCGGCCATGGCCTCGACCGACCCGCCGGAGTCCCGCCACCGGATCAAGGTCCGGATCCTCGTCGTCCTCGCCTCGATCCTCGCCTTCCTGGCGATCTTCACCACCTGGATCGACCGCCAGCTGCTCGACACCGATCAATGGGTGAAGACCAGCGGCGAGATGCTCGAGGAGGAGGTGATCTCCGACGCGGTCGCCGACTACGCGGTCGACCAGCTCTTCGCCAAGGTCAACGTCGCGAAGACCCTGGACAAGCGGTTGCCCGAGGACCTGAAGCCACTCGCGGGCCCGATCTCGGGCGGCGCCCGCGAGCTCGGCACCAGGGCCGCCGAGCAGGCGCTTCAGTCCCCGCGCGTCCAGGCGCTGTGGAGGGACGCCAACCGCGCCGCCCACAGCCAGCTGGTCGCGATCCTCAAGGACGACACCGACACCGTCTCGACCCAGGAGGGGCGGGTGATCCTCGACCTCCGGCCGATCGTCCTCCAGCTGGCCCAGCGGATCGGGGTCGAGAAGCAGGCCGAGGAGAGGTTGCCTGAGAACATCGCCGAGCTCGACATCGCCGACTCCGAGCAGCTGGACACGGCCCGGACGATCACCAGGGCGCTCGAGGGCCTCGCCTGGCTGTTCTTGATCGGGACCCTGGTCCTGTTCGCGCTGGCGGCCTACCTCGCGAAGGGGCGGCGGTGGGTCGTCGTCCTCGGCTACGGGCTCGGCGTGATCGCCGCAAGCCTGGCGGCGATCGCGCTCAAGAACGTCGCCAGCGGCCTGGTGATCGATTCCCTGGCGAAGACCGAGGCGGCGCGGCCGCCGGCCGAGGAGGCGTGGACGATCGCCACCTCCCTGCTGCAGAGCATCGCCACCACCGGGATCGTCTACGGGGTTCTCTTCGTTCTGGCCTCGTACCTCGCCTCGCCGGCCAACTCCGCGGTCGCGATCCGCCAGGCGCTCGCCCCATCCTTGCGCGAGCGCCCGGGCGTGGTCTGGGGCGCCTTCGGTGGCGTCGTCTTCCTCGCCCTGATCGCCTGGCCTCCCGACGGGACGCGCCAGCTGATCTTCACCCTCGCCCTGATCGGGCTCGCCGCTGCCGGCCTCGAGGCCCTGAGCCGGAAGACGGCCCACGAGTTCCCCGATGCTCGCCGGGGCGACTGGCTCCTCGATATACGCCAGCGCGCCCGGCGCACCAGCGCCCAGGCCGGCAAGCGGATCACCTCGGCGATGCGGGAGCTGACCGAGGACCGCGATCCCGACGACGCGCTGCTCGACCGGCTGGAGCGGCTCGGTGAGCTGAAGGAGCGGGGCATCCTCAGCGCCGCCGAGTTCAGGGAGCAGAAGAAGCGGATGATCGGCGAGGCCAACGGCGGCGGCCCGAAGCGGACGGGCGCCAAGCCGAAGCCGAAGCCGAAGGCAAAGGCGAAGGCTGCCGGTAAGAGTTGATCCCTCAGACGGCCCCCGGCACGGGGCCCGCCTTTGCATCCTCCTCCGCCTCCGCGATCTCCTCCATTCGTTTCTCGATCCAGCGCGCACCGACGGTGTCGGTGAACCCGTGCGCGACGATCGAAACGAGGATGACGAAGGCGGCGATTTCGAAGATCAGGGTGCGCTCGCCGACCTCGGAGTTGAGAACCAAGAGCGCGAACAGCATCGAGGCGACCCCCTTGGGGCCGAACCAGGCGATGAAGGCGCGGTGAGGGGACGGAAGCCTCACCCGGATGAACGAGACCACGATCGCGGCGGGCCGTGCGACCAGCAGGGCGAAGGCGACGAAGAGGGCGAGCAAGGCGATGCTCCCCCCATAGCCGGTCGCGACGATCAGCCCCCCGAAGACGAAGAAGGTGAGCACCTGGAGGATCGAGCTGACGTTCTCGCTGAAGACGACGAAGTCGTCGGCGATGTCGTGCTCGGCGACCCCGAGCGCGATCCCGCAGACGAAGGCGGCGATCAGACCGTTGCCGAAGGTGACGTCGGCCAGCCCGAATGCGAGCACCCCGACCCCAAGCGCGTAGATCCCCTCGTAGCGGCGCACGATCCCGCCTCCCGGCAGGTGCTTGGTGAGCCGGCCGGCGCCCCACCCCAGGGCGATCCCGATCGCGGCCCCCACGGCAGCCTCGCCGAGCAGCTTCAGCCCCTCCTGGCCGGCGTCGCCGCCGGGGGAGGCGAGGATGATGAAGAAGAGGACGAAGGGCAGCGCGAGACCGTCGTTGAGCCCGGACTCGAGGTTGAGCGCGTGGCGGACCGAGGCCGGGACCCGCTGGGAGGTGACCACCGCCGAGGTCACCACCGGGTCGGTGGCCGAGAGCACCGAGCCGAGCAGAAAGGCCTCCGCCCAGCTCAGCTCAGGGAAGAGCAGTTTGGCGGCCAGGGCCAGCAGCCCGAGGGTCAGCGGCATCGCGATCACCAGGGCGCGCACCGGCGGGGTCCAGTGCAGGAAGAGCAGCTCGCGCTCGACGAAGAGGCCGTCGGAGAAGAGGGTGATGATCAGCGCCAGCTGGATCAGGTGGGCGACGGTCGAGTCGTCGGCGTCGACGTCGATCGCGCCGGTCAGCGCAAGCGCCACCCCCGCCGCCACCGCGAGGACCGAAATCGAGAGCACCGTGCCTCGCATCAGGCCGGAGAGCGCGGCCGCGATCGCCAACAGCGCGCCGCTGTAGAGAAGCGCCTCGCCGAAGCTGACGTCCATTGGGGGCTTATACAGCGTCGGGCGCCGGCCCCCGAACGACCGCGCTCAGCAGCCCAGGGCCCGCAGCCTCTTGCTTATACGATGGCCCCGTGAAGCGGGCGCTGGTCACCGGCGCGGCGGGCTTCATCGGTGGCAAGGTCGCCGAGCGGCTCCGCTCCGATGGGCTGGAGGTCGTCGGCGTGGACCAGGTCCCAGACGAATCGGCGGGCATCGTCGCGGGCGACATCAGCAGGCCCGGGCCATGGCAGCACGCGGCGGAGGGCTGCGATGCCGTCATCCACACGGCGGCGATCGTCGGCATGCCCAGCGACACCACCGCCTTCTGGGCGGTGAACGTGCGCGGGACGCGGCTCGCCCTCGAGGCAGCGCGAGACGCGGGAGCGCGCTTCGTCCACATCTCCTCGGTGGTCACCTTCGGCCTCGACTTCCCGGACGGGGTCGACGAGAGTTATCCGGTGAAGCCGACCGGGGTCGCCTACACCGATACGAAGATCGCCTCCGAGCAGGTCGTGCTGATGGCACACGCCGCCGGCGAGCACGAGGTCGTGGTGGTCCGGCCGGGGGACGTCTACGGGCCGGGGTCCCGTCCCTGGGTGCTGCTGCCGATCGAGTTCCTGCGGGCGCGGCGGTTGGCGCTGCCGGCGCGAGGACGGGGCATCCACAGCCCCACATACATCGACGACCTGGTCGACGGGATCGTGCGGGCCGCCGAGGCCCCGGGGGCCGCGGGCCGAGTGATCACCCTGAGCGGAGGCGTCGGGGTCGAGACCCGCGAATACTTCGGCCGCCTCGGGCAGATGGTCGGGATGAAGGTCCCGTGCGTGCCGACCGCAGTCGCCCTCTCGGCCGCCGCCGCCACCGAGCAGCTGGCACGGCTGCGCCGCACCTCCACCGAGCTCACCCGAGACGGCGTCCGCTACCTCGCCCACCGCCGAGGGACCTACGGCATAGCGACCGCACAGGAGCTGCTCGACTGGACCCCGCAGGTGGAGCTCGACGAGGGGATGAGGCGTACCGAGGCCTGGCTCCGAAGCGAGGGGCTGCTCGACTGACCCCCCTTGGGGGTCACTGGGGCCGTCAGCTCAGGCCGAGGACCGGGCCGGCACCCTGACTAGATCGCGCTCCTGGAGGAGCTCGGCGACCTGGACGGCGTTGGTGGCGGCGCCCTTGCGCAGGTTGTCGCCCACCACCCAGAGGTTGAGGCAGCGCTCGTGCGAGGGGTCGCGGCGGATCCGCCCCACCAAGACGTCGTCACGGCCCTCGACCGCGATCGCAAGCGGATAGATGCCGGCGCCAGGGTCGTCGAGGACGACGATCCCGGGAGCCTGGGAGAGGAGCTCGCGGCACTCCTCCGGCGAGAGCTCGCGCTTCGTTTGCACGTTGACCGACTCCGAGTGGCCGGTGACCACCGGCACCCGGACGCAGGTAGAGGAGATCCCGACGCTCTCGTCCAGGTCGAGGATCTTGCGCGTCTCCGCCATCATCTTGCGCTCCTCGGTGGTGTAGTCGTCACCCTCGCTGAAGGTCTCGACCTGGGGGAGGACGTTGAAGGCGACCTGATGCGGGAAGACCCTGGGCTCGGCCCGCTTGCCGGCGAGCACCGCCGCCGACTGCTCCCGCAGCTCCTTGACCGCCTCACGGCCGGTGCCCGAGACCGACTGGTAGGTGGAGACGATCAGGCGCTCGAGCCCGGCGGAGTCGTGGATCGGCTTCAGGGCGACCATCAGCTGCATCGTCGTGCAGTTGGGATTGGCGACGATCCCGTTGTGACCCTCGACCGCCTCGTCGTTGACCTGGGCGACCACCAGGGGAACGTCGTCGTGCATGCGCCAGTAGCTGGTGTTGTCGACGACCACCGCTCCCGCCTCGACGAGCTTCGGCGCCCACTCGGCGCTGATCTTGCCGCCGGCGGAGGCAAGGACAAGGTCGAGGCCCTGGATCGATTCAGAGGTCAGGGGGCGGCACTCGAGCTCGGACCCGTCGAAGGAGACCTTCTTGCCCGCGGAGCGCTCGGAGGCAAAGGGGACAACCTCGGCGGCCGGGAACCGGCGCTCGGCGAGCACCTCGAGGA
>JBOGZE010000230.1:0-5171 GCA_050697055.1 Solirubrobacterales bacterium | reverse complement strand
GTTCAAGAAGACGCGCAGGCGGCAGATCCAGGGCTTCACCTGCAAGGGCGCCATCTACGGCGGTCAGGTCCGCGCGGTCGACTGCCGTGCGATGGAAAAGCGGATTCGCTGGAAGGCCTGACGCGCTTCAATAGGGGCTGATGAGCGAGCTCAACGGTGACCGCTCAGCCTGGCTGCGCTGCTACCGGTGCTGGGCGCAGGATCTCGAAGTGCAGATGCACTACGACGCGATCCTGCGCATCGACCCGGATACGGGCGAGCCGTCGGATCGGCTCGACGAGGTGCAGGAGGCGGTCGTCCAGTGCCTGCGCTGCCTCCACGACCAGCCCCACCTGACCGTCCAGGAGGACAGGGTGGTTCCGGTCGAGGATCGCTGGGAGCGGATGGTCGCCGGCACCCCCTGGGTGGCCTCCTGCACGGTGACCGTCGACCAGGACCAGGTCGAGACCTGCTCGGGGCCCGAGGCGGCGGAGTCGCTCACCTACGGGTCATTCGGTGAGCCTGGCACCCGCGAGTTCTTCACCCACGTCCGCTTCCACAAGCACGACGAGGAGCGGATCATCGTCCACCTGCTGGTCGAGCTCTACGCCCGCTCCGCAGAGGAGGCAACCGAGGTGCTCGAGGAGGCCTCCCGCGGGGCCCTCGAGATCACCTCGCTGGCCGAGGAGTCACGCCCACCGGCGCACGCGCCGGACGAGGCGCACTAGCGGCCAGCTGCGCATCGCCACGCGGTATCTCGGCTGAATCCTGCGTCGCGCGGTACTGTCGCCCCATGACCACCGAGCAGAAGCCGATCGAGCTTATCCAGGCCCGGATTCTGATCTCGGGTCTGTCGACGGCCGCGTTCCTGGTCGACGACAAGGGGACGCTGCTCTTCTACAACGAAGCGGCGGAGGAGTTGCTGGGGCTGCGGTTCGAGGAGGCCGGGCCGATGGCGCCCGACGAGTGGGGCACCCAGTTCCGCCCGCGCGAGCCCGGCGGACAAGAGCTCACGGTCGAGGAGTTGCCGCTTACAATCGCGCTGCGCCAGGGGCGGCCTGGACATGCCCATATGCAGATCAAGGCAGCCGACGGCGAGGATCACGAGATCCAGGTGAGCGCCCTACCGATACAGGCCGGAGGCAGCCAGCAGGGAGCGTTCGCGATCTTCTGGCCGGTCGCCCGCGAGGGCTAACCGGGGCTCTTGCGGGGCACCAGGACGGCCCGCTTGAACTCGGCGACCAGGGTGCCGTCCTGCTTGTAGACGCGGGTGTGGACCTTCACGACGCCGCGGTCGGGCTTCGACTGCGAGGGCGTCACCTCGAGCACCTCCGACTCGCAGAAGAGGGTGTCGCCGTGGAAGACGGGAGCGGGGTGCTTGAGGTCCTCGGTGGCCAGGTTGGCGATCGCCTTGCCGGAGACGTCGCTCACCGACATCCCCAGCGCCAGCGAGTAGACCAGCGGCCCGACGACGACGTTCTGGCCCTGCTGCGACTCCGAGGCGTAGACATCGTTCAGGTGCAGCGGGTGGTGGTTCATCGTGATCAGGCAGAAGAGGTGGTCGTCGGACTCGGTCACCGTCTTCGCCGGCCAATGCTTGTAGACGGCGCCGACCTCGAACTCCTCCAGGTAGCGGCCGTAGGGGTGCGCTCCGGAGGCCTCGCGGCCCGCCTGGTCTGTGATCAGCTCGTGCCTCTCGTCGCTCATGGGCGCGGGATCGTACCCGGCTCAGGACGAGGCGAGCTTTACCGGCATCCCCTCGAAGCGGGCGATGTCGTCGATCTCCGCGTCAATCGCCTCGCGTATCGCAGCCGAGTGCTCTGACGCCGGCGGGTCGAGGGTGATCTCGATCCGGCCGCCCTTCCGTGACGAGCGCCAGCCGCCGATCACGATCCCGTCGCGGACGATCACGGGCCGGATCCAGCCGCCGCCGCCCTCCTTCACCGACGCCAGGTGGTGATCGGGGACCGAGAACGCGCGGTCCTTCCAGCCGAGCAGGTAGGTGTCGAAGTCGCCCAGCATCCGCACCTGGCCGGCCGGCGGCGGCCGCGGGAGCGCGCCGCGGAGGGCGACCAGAGTCTCCTCCCCCACCCGAACCTCCTCCAGCTCGCCCGAGATCGCCTTCAGCCCTGCGCGCACCTCGCCCAGGCCGAGCCCCGCCCAGTAGGCGAAGTCACGGTCGGTGGCGGGTCCGAACGCGCGCAGGTAGCGCCTGGCGAGCTCGGCGAGGGCGGCTTCGCGGTCGAAACGCTTCTGCTCGCCGAGCCAGTCCCGGCGGAGAACCAGGCAGGTGACTCCCTTGCGGTCTGGACCAAGGCAGGCGTTGCCCGAGCTCACCGCCAGGCCCATGATGTGGCCGCGGGTCCAGTTGTCTAGCTCGATCCCCATCCCGCGGAGCCGGTTCCCGACCTCGGTGCGCGTCAGCGGCCCCTCGCGCTCGAGCATCCGCACCACCTCCCGCAGCGCCCTCTCCTGAGTCCGAGCGGGCATCCCCAGCTGCCCGAGTCGCCGCCGGGACCATTTCTCGATCCCCGGCTCGAACAGCGGCAGCCACCACCACGCGTCGTCGCTTGGGATCAGGTGGATCGTCATCCGCATCACCCAGGTCCGCAGCAGCGAGCGTTCCTCGGTCCTTGCCCGGTTGATGTCGGCCGCCGTCAGCCGGCTGTTGCGCGAGCGGAAGGTGAGAGGGCCGGCGTAGACGTCCTGCGCCTGGGCCCCGGCGATCGCCCCGGCGAGCTCGGCGGGCTCCCGGATCGAGCTGGGGCGATGAAGAAGCTGGGACGCGGCCCGCAGCCGCGGAAGCCGCGCCGGGTCGAGCGAACGTGGCCCGGCCGCCACCGCTCTTCCTAGTGGACCTTCTTGGTGCGGCCGCGCTCCTCGTGGCGCTGGATCACCTGGGCGATCAGCTTCTGGATGTTCGGGTCCCCGGTCACCTTGATCTGGCCGGAGTCGTACGCCTCGCGGTAGCCGCGCACGGTCCCGGCGGTGGCGAGCTCGTTGAAGCTCGATCGCGGGATCGTCACCGTCACCCGGGCGTCCTCGGTCGAGACCGACTTCGAGATCTTTGGGCCCGGCAGCTCGACCCGGAACATCTGGACGTCGCCGCGGCCTCGCAGCTCCAGCTCGAAGACGAGCTTCAGTGGCGCCAGGGCGGGCAGCTCGGCCTGGAAGCGCTCGATCGCTGTCGAGATCAACTCGGGGGTGGACGCCATAGTCAAACGGGTCGCTCCTCGGCTGCACCTCGGAGCGCCCTCGCACAATTCGTAGCAGAGCGCTACCAGGGGATGGGTTTGCGATCGCGGAAGAATCCGCCGCTGGGGCCGTCGTCGGGGAGGGTCGCGAGCCAGACCGCGGTGTCCGCCCCCTCCTCGACCGACTTGGGAGCGGCTGAGCCGCCCATGTCCGTCCGTACCCAACCGGGGCACATCGAGTTCGTGAGAATGCCCCGCTCGTCCGCGGCCAGCACGCGGGTGAGCACGTTGATCCCCGCCTTCGAGACCCGGTAGGCGGCCCGGCCGCCGTTCATGTCGGAGAGCTGGCCGGCGCCGCTGGAGACGTTGACTATCCGGCCGTGGCCGCTTTCGTGGAGCAGCGGCAGGAACGCCTCGATCAGCCGCCAGGGGCCGAACGTGTTGACCTCGAGCACCTCGTGGGCCCGCTCGAGGTCGTACTCGCCGACGCTGACCGGGTCGCCGTAGACGCCCGC
Source organism: Solirubrobacterales bacterium (assembly GCA_050697055.1). GTDB lineage: Bacteria > Actinomycetota > Thermoleophilia > Solirubrobacterales > 70-9 > CAVVYV01. The sequence goes on along the minus strand of JBOGZE010000230.1, from coordinate 1,483 downwards.
GTTGTTGACCAGCGCATCGAGCCGTCCGGGGTCGGATTTGACCTGCTCGCGGGCCACGTCTACGCTCGCCTGGTCGGTGACGTCGAGCTCGATCGGCTCGATGCCGTCCATCGTCTCGACGTCTGAGGGATTCCGAGCACCGGCGAAGACGAGAAATCCGTGATCGGCGGCGAGCTGCCGGGTGATCTCGGCGCCGATCCCCCGGCTCGCCCCGCTGACCAGCGCCACCGGCTGCTCGCTCATCCGTCAAGCGTAGAGAGCGGCAGGTCTCGGCCGCCGTTGGCGACTTCTTTCGCATATGGCGAAAAAAGTCGCCAATCCCGCTACAGCTTGTGCCTCTCCAGGAGCTTCTTGCCGATGACCATTTTCTGGATCTCGGAGGTGCCCTCCCCGATCACGAGCAGCGGCGCGTCGCGATAGATGCGCTCGATCTCATACTCCTTCGAGTAGCCGTAGCCGCCGTGGATCCGCAGTGATTCCTCCGCGTTGGCAAGCGCCGCCTCTGAGGCGAACAGCTTCGCCATCCCGGCCTCGAGATCGGAGCGCTCTCCCGCGTCCTTCATCCGCGCCGCCTTCAGCGTCATCAGGCGCGCTGCCTCGACCCTGGTGCCCATCTCAGCGAGCTTGAAGGTGATCGCCTGGTGCTGAGCGATCGGCTTGCCGAACGTCCTGCGCTCCTGGCTGTAGCGAAGCGCCAACTCCAGGGCCCGCTGCGCGACGCCGACGCCGCGTGCGGCGACGTTCACGCGGCCGACCTCGAGCGTGTCCATCATCTGCACGAACCCCTTGCCCACGCCCTCCTCCCCGCCGAGGACCCGCTCGGGGGGGCACTTGAACCCGTCGAAGACGAGCTCGGTCGACTCGACGCCCTTGTAGCCCATCTTCTTGATCTTGGGCGGAATCGTCAGACCGGGGACCTGCTCCGCGCCCGGCTCCTTCTCGCAAATCATGCACGTCATGCCCTTGTAGGGCGGGTCGGCCTTGGGGTCAGTTTTCACCAGCACGAAGACCACGCCCGAGAGCAGGCCGTTGGTGACCCACATCTTCTGTCCGTTGATCTCCCAGTCACCGTCGCCCCCCTTCCTGGCGGTTGACTTGATGGCCTGCACGTCGGAACCGACCTCGGGCTCCGAGAGCGAGTAGGCGGCGCGGATCTCGGCGGTGGCCATCTTCGGCAGGAAGTAGTCCTTCTGCTCGTCGGTGCCGAACTTGATCAGCAGGTAGGAGGCCATGAAGTGGGTGTTGACCACGCCCGAGATCGAGATCCAGCCGCGGGAGAGCTCCTCGACGATCATCGCGTAGGTCGTCAGGTCGAGTCCCATGCCGCCGTAGTCCTCGGGGATGGTCACCCCGAACAGGCCGAGCTCCTTCATCTGCTCGACGATCGCCTCGGGGAACTTGTCCTCGTGGTCGAACTCCTCGGCGACCGGGATGATCTCGTTGTCGACGAAGTTGCGGACCATCTCCGTGATCTCGCGCTGCT
>JBOGZE010000229.1:0-1900 GCA_050697055.1 Solirubrobacterales bacterium | reverse complement strand
ATCCCGATCCACTCTCCACACGGGCCGGCGCCACTCGACGTCCGGCCGCTCGATCGCCCCGCGGTGCTTGTAGAGGAAGCCGACGATCGAGGCCAGGGCGGTGGCCACGGCCAGCAGCAGTCCGATCGCGACGGTCGCCGACAAGGGCGGCCGAGGCTACAACGAGGGCGAGCCGTGCCCAAGAGGTGAGGCGGGCGCTCCGCGGCCTGCCTACAGTTGTTGAGATGGGCGGAGATGTGCTGGTCGAGATGAGGGGCGCCCGCGTCACAATCGCCGCGATCGGCGGCCTCGTCATCGCGCTCACCGCCGCGACGGCGTCGCCCGCGCTCTTGGTGCCCTCTGAAGAGCCGGACCCGGAGACCGGTCAGGCGATCGTCACCGTCTCGACTCCCGAGCTGCCGAGCGCCCGGAGCGCCGCCGCGCGGCAGCGCTGGCAACGGCTCCGGGACCGGTCGCGTGGGCTCTTGGAGGGGGTGGCGGAACGCAACGACCTCGCGGTCATGACCTGGATCCCGGAGATCGGGATATTGAGCGTCGACCTGGGCCGCGGCGGCCTCGCGGCCCTTCGCGCAGAGCTTGCGGACGAGCCCAGGGTGCAGTCGGTGCGCCCCGACCGGCCGTTCGAGCTCCGCTACCAGCCGAACGACTACGCCTTCAACCATCTCGACAGCCACGCCCCCAACGGCGACGTCGCCCAATGGCACCTCCTGCGCTCTGGCGCGGCTCGAGCTTGGGATCTCTCGAAGGGAGCCGGGGCAGAAGTAGCGGTGATCGACACCGGGGCAAACGGCTCGCACCCGGACCTGGCGGGCCGCATAGTCGGGACCTCCGACCGCGACCCGACCCTGGGCGCTCCAGGGCCGACGGTCGACACGTTCGGCCATGGAACCCACACGGCTGGACTCGCCTGCGCCGATTCCGACAACGGATTCGGGATCGCATCGCTCGGCTTCGACTGCAGCCTCTTCATCGCAAAGCTCGCCACAGACCCCCCCTTCTCGGCCTGCTCCTACGTCGCCGACGCGATCACCGACGCCGGGAATCGCTTCAGCGACGTGATCAGCATGAGCCTGGGCGGCTGCGACACATCGCTCAACTCGGCCCTCAACTACGCGCTCTCGCGAGGCTCGGTGCTGGTCGCCGCTGGTGCCAACGACCCGACCCCAAACCCAAACCTCAACTTCCCGGCCCAGTGGGTGCAGCCCGAGGGGACGGGACCGCAGGTTGGCTTCGATCGAGGCCTGGTCGTCACCTCGACGAAGTACGACGGCGCCCGCTCGAGCTTCGCCCAGATGACGACCGGCGTCTCCGTCGCAGCCTTCGGATCCGCCTCGGACGCGCTCAGCGGCGACCAGCAGGGCATCCTCTCAACCTTCCCGCCGCCGACGGTCGACCTCGATTCCCTCGGGGCCCGCACCACCGTCAACGGCGACAACCGCTTCGCCTACCTGGCCGGGACGAGCATGGCGACCCCCCAGGTGGCCGGGTTGGCGGCCTTGATCCGGGCCGTGAAGCCCAATCTCGCGGCTCCGCAGGTGGCGCACCTGATCAAGGAGACGGCGACCGGCTGTGGCAGCTACGGCAACGGCATCGGCTGGGGCGTCATCCGGGCGGATCGGGCGGTCGCCGCCGCCCTCGGTCAGGAGATCGACCCGCCCAGCTCAAACGTCCGCAGCGCCAGGTTCGCCCGCCGCGCCGCAGCCGCCGGCCTCGCCACCGCTGCGCGAGGCCGGGGCCGGGTGATCAATCTCCGCCTGAAGCGAGCCGATGCCGGCGCCTGCGCCAATGACCTGCCTGTCGCGGGTCTGAGGGCGGTGAACGTCTTCGCCTCCGCCAACGGTGGCCTCTACCACCGGATCGGGAAGACGAAGAAGAAGCGGCTTCGCTTTCACGCGAAGCC
>JBOGZE010000228.1:0-11822 GCA_050697055.1 Solirubrobacterales bacterium | reverse complement strand
TAGCTATTAGCCCCGGAAATAGTCAGAGGCCCTGACGCGGTTCCGTCCGCCCCGCTCGAGAGGATTCGCCTGCAAATCGGCGATTTCCGGGGGTGGAAGATGCTGCGGTTGGCTGGTGAGCAGGTGGAGTCGCTCTTCGACGAGGTATTGCCACTAGAGGTGCGCGAGCTGCCCGAGGACCTGGAGCGCCTCGATCAGCTGCTTCAAGACCCCGAGCTGCTGCGGCCGATCGAGGCCGCTTGGGATCGGGCCGCTCGCGACCACGGCCGCCCGACGATCCCGATGGCCACCTACGTGCGCCTGATGGTGGTCAAACAGCGCACCGGCTGGGGCTACGAGACCCTGGTCAGGGAGGTCTCGGACTCGCTTCATCTGCGCCGGTTCTGCCTGCTGCCCTTGACCGCACCGGCTCCGCACGAGTCGACGATCAGAAAGCTCACCCGCCGCCTCGGCCCCGAGGTGGTGGCCGAGCTGACCAGGGCGGTGATCGCAAAGGCCCGCCGAGAGTCCCGCTTTCGCGCCCGCGCCGCCCGCTGCGACTCGACCGTGGTCGAGGCAGACGTCCGCTGGCCCTCGGACGCCGGCTTGGCGCTCGACGGGATCAGGGCCCTCGCCCGCGAGGGGCGCCGGGCGGCTCGGGCGGCAGGGGCGGGCGCCCGCCGGGTCCAGGACCGCTCGCGGGCGGCGGCCAAGCGCCTGCGCCTGATCGGCCGCACCGTGGCCCGCCGAACGGGAGAGGCCAAGTCGACGGTGCTGCGCCTCACCGGGGAGACCGGGGAGCTGCTTCGCCGTTCGGTGCGCGAGGCGCGCGCCCTTGCCTCCCAGGCGCGCGAGCGCGCCCGCGGGCGCTCAGCCCAGGCCAAGCTCGCCGCCGCGCGGCGGCTGGAGGAGCTGGCCGATCTGGCCGAGAAGGTCGCCCACCAGATCGATCAGCGCCTGGCCGGCGAGCGGATCAGCGATCGCCTCGTCTCCCTCGCCGACCCCGACGCGCGCCCGATCGGCAAGGGCAAGGCGGGTAAGCGCTACGAGTTCGGCTACGTCTTCCAGCTCTGCGAGCTGACCGAGCACACCCGCCGCGGCGCCCGCGGCTTCATCCTGCCGCCGGCGAGCGAGATCGGCTCGCCCAACGAGACCGAGCTTCTGCCCCAGACGGCGAGCGAACTCGAGCGGGCCGGCCTCGCCCCGAGGGAGGTGGCGCTCGACGGCGGCTTCGAGCCGACCACAACTAACCCGCTCTCACCCGAGGGCGCCGAGGTCTTCATCGCCGGGCGCCAGCAACCGGACTCGCGACGGACGAGGCGACGCCTCGCCCGCTACCGGGTCGGCTGCGAGGGTCGGATCAGTCACCTGAAGCGAAGCTACGGCCTGGGGCGCACCCGATTACGAGGTCACCCCGGCGCCGAGACGTGGGTGGGGTGGGGCGTCTTCGCCTACAACCTCGACACCCTCGCCATCCGAGCCGGCTGAGAGGATTCCGGCGCTCCAAACGAGCATTGCAGGGCTGCGAGCGGCCGCGCCACCCACCCCCGGCGCGGCCGTTTCGCGCTCAGGGGTTTATCCGGGGCTAATAGCTAGAAGGGCGGCGAGGGCCGCTCGCCGGCGAGGATCGCGGCGGGCGCCTGGCGGGCGATCCAGTCGAGGTGGGGGCGGACCCGGTCCACCTCCTCGAGCCCCGCCAGCCCTTCGGAGAGCCGCAGCGCTCGTCCCCCGTGTGAGGAATGGGCGTCGCTGGCGACGATGTGCACCAGCCCATCGGCGGCCAGCGAGAGCATCGCTTGGCGCGCGGTTCCCCCGGCCAGATACGCGGCCGTCACCTGGACCAGGGCGCCCCGACCGGTGAGCTCGTGCAACCGCCGGGCGAGATCCGCGGATGGATGGCGCTCGGGATGGGCGATGAGGACGCCGAAGCCGGCATCGTGGAGCTCGTCGGCGGCTGCGGTCAGCGAGTCGCCGAGCGGCCCCGGTGGTGGCTCCAGCAGAATCCAGCGGCCGCCGCCAAGGGACACCTGGCGCAGCTCCTCGGCGTCGAGCCCGCCCAGCGCCGACGCGGCGACCTCGCCGCCGGGCACCACCTCGACCGGAACCCGGTGGCGCTCCAGCGACTCGTTCAGCTCCGCCACCCTCCCCTCGAGCTCGTGGATGCGGACGTCGTGGTCGTGACGGATGTGCGGGGTGGCGCAGACCGTTTCGATCCCATCATCCGCCGCCTGCCGGGCCATCGCCACCGAGTCGTCGGCGTCCAGCGCTCCGTCGTCGATGCCGGGAAGGATGTGGCAATGAAGGTCGATCATCGGCCACCGCAGGGGTTGAGAATGCATAATCGGGTAACGATTGGATACGCATCATCATCGGATCACGCCGTGGGGTTGGATCGCTGAGATGGCAACACGGAGTGCGCCGGGGGAGGATCGAGCGGAATGGCTGAAACCCACGGGGAGCCGGGACCTCAAGAGGGGTGAAGCCCGCCATACGTCGGCCCCGACCTGGTGATCGAGGTCTTCTTCCTCGACGGGCCGGTCGCCCCGTTCGCGGTCAACGAGGAGATCATCACCACCGACGTCGTCGACGAGCACGGCGACCGCACCGACGTCGGTGGCAGCGCCGAGCCGGCCTAGACCTCGATCAGGCCACGTTCGATCGCATAGCGAACCAGCTCCGAGCGGGTGCTGATGCGGAGCTTCTGCTGAATGTGGGCTCGATGGGACTCGACAGTGCGGACGCTGAGGTAGAGCTGCTCGGCGATCTCGTTGTTGGTGTGGCCGAGTGCGATCAGGCGCAACACCTCGAGCTCGCGATCGCTGAGGTCGTCCGGGGAGGCAACCTCGGGTTCGGTGGCGAGCCGCGCGCCCAGCTCGGGCTGAAGGTAGGTCCTTCCCGCGGCGGCCATCCGCACGGCCTTCACCAGCTCCTCGCTCGCCGCTTCCTTGAGGATGTAGCCGAGCACCCCCGCCTGGAGCGCCTCACGGGCAAAGGCCGTCTCGTCCTGCATGGTGAGCACCACGATCTGGGTGTCCGGCGACTGCTCGCGGATCTTCGGGATTGCCACCAGGCCGGAGCCGCCTGGCATGTTGATGTCGAGGATGAGCACGGCCGGCCGGTGGCCACCGACGTAGCGGGCCGCCGCGTCGGCGTCTCCCGCCTCGGCTACCACCTCGATCCCCGGCTCTCCCTCCAGCATCAGGCGTAGGGCGCTGCGGACTACCGCATGGTCGTCGGCGAGGACTACCGTGATCGGTCCGTTCTGGCCCTGCTTTGCGCCATCCCCCGTCGATCCCACAGCGCACACAGTAACCCGATGGAGGGGCTGCGCAACTCCAAAGCGGGTCGGCTGTTGATTGGGCAGGCGGGAACGATGTTGAGGGCGGACAAGTGGACGAGTCGCCGGCGCCCAGCGGGCGCCCTGCTTGTCGCGGTACTGATCTGCGCCCTGTCGGCCGTGGCGCCGAGCGGTGGCGAGGCGAAGAAGAAGGGCTCGAAGAAACAGAAGCGCCCCAACGTGCTGCTGGTGATGACCGACGACCAGCACTCCGACTCGGTCCGTTTCATGCCGCAGGTGGAGAGCCTGATCGCGGGGCACGGGGTCACCTTCGCCAACAACTTCGTCACCTACTCGCTCTGCTGCCCGTCCCGATCGACCTGGCTAACCGGTCAGTACGCACACAACCACGGCGTGCGCGGCAACTCGCCCCCATCCGGGGGCTACGGCAAGCTGGCGCCGACCCTCTCCAACAGCCTCCCGGTCTGGCTGCAGCGCGCCGGCTACTACACGGCCCACATCGGCAAGTTCCTGAACGGCTACGGAAACACCTCGCCGGACACCGACGTCCCGCCGGGGTGGAGCGAGTGGTACGGCGCCCTCGACGACCCGGACGCCTTCACCGGCGGCACCTACACCATGTACGGCTACACCCTGAACGAGAACGGCAGCATCGTTCACTACGGCAGCACCCCGGACGTCGTCGATCCGGCCACCTACCAGACCGACGTTTACTCGGCAAAGGCCCAGGACTTCATCCGCAGGCGGGCGCCGAAGAACAAGCCCTTCTTCCTCTCGGTGGCGTCCCTGGCCTCGCACTCCGAATCGTCCGGGGCGTGTGCCTGCACTGGAAACAATCCGCGTGCTGCCCCCCGTCATGAGGGAGCCCTCGCCGGTGAGCCGCTGCCGAAGCCCCCCGGCTACAACGAGGGAGACGTCTCCGACAAGCCCCAGGCGATCCAGAGCCTGCCGAGCATCGGCGCGCCCGCTGAGGCGAACATCACCGCCGGATACCGAGCGCGGCTCGAATCGCTGCTGGCCGTGGACGAGATGGTGGGGAACCTGGTCGCCGCGCTGAAGCAGAAGGGCGAGCTGAAGAACACGGTGATCATCTTCACCTCGGACAACGGCTTCTTCCACGGCGAGCACCGGGTTCGCAACGGCAAGGTGCGGCTGTATGAGCCCTCGATCCGGGTGCCGCTGATCGTCCGCGGCCCGGGGGTGCCGAAGGCGAAGCAGCGCAGCCAGCCGGTGGCCAACATCGATCTCGCCCCGACCATCCTCGACTTCGCCAACGCGAAGGCGGGCCGAGTAGAGGACGGACGGACTTTGTTGCCGTTGATCGAGGACAAGCTGCTCGACTGGGGCCGGGCGATCGTCGTCGAGGCGTTCTTCAATGCCGATCCGGGTGAGGACCCGGAGACGCCCGACACCAACTTCCAGGCGGTTCGCACCGACCGCTACCTGTTCGCCCGCTACGGCACCGGCGAGCTCGAGCTCTACGACCTCCAGAACGACCCCTTCGAGCTCCAGAGCCGACACAACGATCTCGCCTACACGCCGGTGAAGGAGTCCCTCGATCGCCTGCTTGGGGGACTCGCCGCCTGCAAGGGCCAGGCCTGCCGCTCGCGCCCGGCACTGAAGCTGAAGCTCGAGTTCAGGAACGGTGGCGGGTGCGTCGCCGGGGGCGTCAACGCGAAGCTTGCCGGAGGGAGCGCCGGCGAGGTTAGCTCGGCCAGCTTCTTCGCGCGGGGGAAGGCCGGCGAGGATGGGAGCGCCCCGTTCGAGCGGAAGATCGGCGCCGACGAGTTCAGCCGCTCGCACAAGAACCGGATCCGCGCGATCGCGACGATGCTCGACGGCCGCCTCGCCGGCGTCCAGGCGACCGCGCCTCCCCGCTGTTAGGGAGAGCGGGGTTCGCTATACCCGGGCCGGATTGGGCTCCCGGCTGAACGCCGCGATCAGCTCGGCCAGCCGCCTGGGCTGATCCTCGGAGACGAACGTGTAGGAGTCCGGGATCCGCTCCAGGCGGGCGCCGGGGATGCTCGCGGCGAGCCGCTCGGCGAACGAGAGCTTGAAGAAGCGATCCTCCTCCGCCCAGGCGATCAGGGTGGGCCGGTCGGACGATCGCAGTCGCTCCGCCGCCTCGATCGTGTAGCGGGGGTGGATGCCGCGAAGGACCTTGACCGTGTCGCGACGAATCTCGCGGGTGGAGAGGAACGGCCGCACCCATTCCTCCAGCGGCGCCCCCTTCAGATCGTGCTTGATCAGCCAGCCGAAGGCCATCGGGGAGCGGCGACGGAGGAGGTCGAAGCGCATTCCCTGCAGCGCCACGGTGAGCAGCCCGGGCACTCGGGCGGTCCACTGGAGGGGACGGAAGGCGGGGGGGAGGAAGTTCTCGAAGGCGTCGCAGTTGGTGAGGACCAGCCGGCCGATCCGCTCGGGGTGGTTGGCGGCGGTGATCTGGGCGATTGCGCCGCCGGTGTCGTTGGCGACGAGGGTGACCCGCTCTAGGCCCAGCGAGCCAATGAACTCGTCGACGATCGCGGCGAGACCGGGCGGGGACAGATCTGCATGTTGGTCCATCGGCTCGAGGTGGGAGCCAAGCGGCAGGTCGGGGACGATGCAGCGGAAGTCAGGCTCCAGGAGGGGCACGACCTTTCGCCAGAGCAGACCGTTTACGAGCAGCCCGTGGGCAAAGACGATCGGCTCGCCCGACCCACTGTCCCGGTAACGGATGCTGCCCTGGTGGAGCTTTGCTTCATGGGCCCCGGTTCTCTCCGGCCGGCTCATGCGATTGCACTGCTGACGGTGCTCTGCGAAGCCTCCATACAGGTTGTATGTATATCACGTACAACCTGTATGTCAAACTACCAGCCGGGCCTCCGCCGCTCGTCACCGAGCATGGATTGCCGGTGGTCCGGGCGGCGGCGGCTAGAATCGATGGAGATGAAGGCGGAGACCCACCCCGAATACGTTCTCTCGCACGTCCACTGCTCGTGCGGGAACGAGTTCTACACGCGCTCCACCAGGCCGGAGCTGCACGTGGAGATCTGCTCGCAGTGCCACCCCTTCTACACGGGCAAACAGAAGCTCGTGGATACCGGCGGCCGAGTCGAGCGCTTCCGCCGTCGCGCGGCCAAGCGCGCCCGTTGAGCACTCAGTCGGAGCGGATGCCCGACGGGAAGCCCGTCGCACTTGGCGACGCTCCGGTCGGCGGTCAGGCGGTGCTCGAGGGGGTGATGATGCGCGGTGTCTCGACCTGGGCGGTGGCGGTGCGCACGCCCGAGGGCGAGATCGAGGTCACCTCGGAGCCGATCGTCTCATGGGCAAAGCGTCACCGGGTGCTGCGCTGGCCGGTGATCCGCGGCGTCGTGGCGTTGGCCGAGTCGCTGAAGATCGGCTTCCGGGCGCTGGCGATCTCCGCCAACGCCCAGCTCCCCGACGACGAGCAGGGCGAGAAGGAGGAGATCGGCGGCCTGATGTGGGGACTGACGATCGCCTTCTCGCTGGCGCTGGCAATCGGGCTCTTCTTCGTCGTCCCGGTCGGCGCCACCAGCCTGATCAAGGACTGGCTCGGCTCGGCCTTCCTGTTCTGGTTGGTCGAGGGGATCCTGCGCACCGCGATCTTCATCGGTTACATCGTCGCGATCAGCCGGCTGAGGGACCTGCGGCGTGTGTTCGAGTACCACGGCGCCGAGCACAAGACGATCTCTACGTTCGAGGCCGGCGACGAGCTCACGCCCGAGCGGGCGAAGCTCTACTCGCGCCTGCATCCGCGGTGTGGCACCAGCTTCCTGCTGATCGTGATGGTCCTGGCGATCTTCGTCTTTGCCCCGATCGGGCTGCCGGAGTGGTACTGGCTGCTGGCATCGCGGATCCTTGGGATCCCGCTGATCGCCGGGCTCTCCTACGAGGTGATCAAGTGGGCCGGCAAGAACCGCAGCAGGCGCTGGGTGCGTGCGGTGATGTGGCCGGGCCTGATGCTCCAGAACCTGACCACCCGCGAGCCCGATGAGGAGCAGCTCGAGGTCGCGATCAGGTCGCTGGAGGCGGTGCTCGCGGTCGAGGATCCTCACGAGGCGAAGAAGGACCAAGAGATCGAGATCGTGGCGTAGCAAACGGGTCGCTCCTCCCTCATGAAACGGGTGGCTCCTTTCGGAGCCCCCTCGCATCGGCGGAGCGCCCTCGCCTAAGCGTCACACTTAGGCCGATGATCGAATCGCTGGTCGAGCAGATCGAGAGCCGCTTCGCGGAGCTCGAGCGGCAGATGTCCGACCCGGAGGTGATCGCCGACCGGGATCGCTACGCCGAGGTCGGACGCAAGTACCGCGAGCTGGAGAGCGCCCATCGGCTCGCCCGGGAGTGGCGAACGCTCAAGGACGACCTCGAGGGCGCGCGCGAGTTGCTGGCCGAGGACGGCGACGATCCGGAGCTGAAGCAGGTGCTCGCCGAGGCGCCCGGACGCCTCGAGGAGCTGGCAGAGGAGATCCGCCTGGCGATGGTCGAGCGCGACCCCAACGATGACAAGAACGTGATCGTCGAGATCCGGGCCGGCACCGGCGGGGACGAGGCGGCCCTCTTCGCCGGCGACCTCTACAAGATGCTGAGCCGCTTCGCCGAACGGCGCGGGTTCATCACCGAGGTGCTCGCGACCTCGCCGGCGGACGTCGGTGGCTTCAAGGAGGCGACCTTCGCGATCAAGGGCGAGGGGGCCTACTCGGTGTTCAAGTACGAGGGAGGGACACACCGCGTCCAGCGTGTCCCGAAGACCGAGTCGCAGGGGCGGATCCACACATCGACCGCGACCGTGGCGGTGCTGCCCGAGGCCGAGGACGTCGAGGTGGCCGTGGACCAGAACGACCTCCAGATCGACGTCTACCGCTCCTCGGGGCCCGGCGGCCAGTCGGTCAACACCACCGACTCGGCGGTCCGCATCACCCACAAGCCGACCGGCGTCGTCGTCTCGATGCAGGACGAGAAGTCCCAGCTCCAGAACCGGGAGAAGGCGATGCGGGTACTGCGCGCCCGCCTGCTCGAGCGGGCGATTGAGGAGCAGCGGGCCGAGATCGACACCGAGCGCCGGGCCCAGGTGGGCAGCGGCGAGCGCTCCGAGAAGATCCGCACCTACAACTTCCCCCAGGACCGGGTCACCGACCATCGGGTGAAGCTGAACGCGAGCGGAGTCGAGCGGGTGCTCGCAGGCGAGCTCGACGAGTTCGCCGACGCCCTCGCGGCGGAGGAGAAGCGCCGCCGGCTCGAAGCGCAGACCGCCGAGCCCGCCTCCTGACTGGTCGGATGGTTGCTGCTTCTGCCGGTGAGGCCCTCGGGGCCGCGACCGATGCGATCGCCGCCGCCGGGGTTGAGACCGCGAGGCTGGACGCCGAGTTGCTGCTGGCCGAGGCGACCGGATGGGACAGGGCTCGGCTCGCGGCCGAGCCGGAGGCCGAGCTCCCGCCCGCGGCCGCCCGGTCCTTCGCCGAGATGGTCCGCCGGCGGCTGCGGCGCGAGCCGGTCGCCTACATCTTGGGCCGCAAGGGCTTCCGCCGGATCGAGCTAGCCGTCGACCGCCGGGTGCTGATCCCGCGGCCCGAGACCGAGCTGCTGGTTGAGCTCGCGCTCGCGCTCGACCCACGGCGGGTGTTGGACGTCGGTACCGGATCGGGCGCGATCGCGCTCGCGATTGCCGACGAGTTGCCGCGGGCGCAGGTCGACGCCACCGACCCCTCGGCCGCGGCGATCCAGGTGGCGCGAGCGAATATCGAGCGCCTGGGGCTCTACGACCGGGTCCGGTGCGGCGAGGGGATCCTGCCCCGCGGCGATGGTGCCGATGCCCCCGCGCTCTACGACCTGGTCGTGGCCAACTTGCCTTACGTTTCCGAGGCTGAGTGGGGGAACCTCGCCCCCGAGATCCGCGATCACGAGCCGCGCGAGGCTCTGGTGCCGGGCCCCACCGGGCTGGAAGCGATCCAGGAGCTGCTCGGCGGGCTGGAGCAGCTACCGGAGCGCCCCGGTGCGATCGCCCTCGAGGTCGGGGAGGGCCAGGCGGGCGAGGTGATCGAGCTGGTTCGCGGGGCCGGGTTCGGTGCGGTCGAGGCCCGCCGCGACCTCGCCGGGATCGAGCGGGTGGTGGTGGGGAGATGACCGAGGTGGTTTCGGTGGAGGAGGACGGCAGCGACGCCGCCCGGATCGCCCTCGAGGAATGCATCTGGCATGGGGGAGTCGCGATCTTCCCTGCCGACACCCTCTACGGGCTCGCGTGCGACCCGCTCAGCGAGGCCGGGGTGGAGCGAATCCAGCGGATCAAGGGGCGGGACGAGGGGAAGTCATCGGCGGTGATGTACTTCTCGCCGTTGGCGATGCGCGAGCTTCTCGCCGGTCTCGGTCCACGGGCACGGGACGCAGTGGGAGCGCTCCTCCCGGGCCCGATCACCCTGGTCGTCGCCAACCCCGAGGGCCGCTACCCGCTCGCCTGCCGCGAGGACCGAGAGCGGCTCGGTGTGCGGCTGATCGAGGGACCGCTGACGGGGATGCCGCTGCCGATCTTTCAGACCTCTGCCAACCCGAGCGGCTACGCCGCGCCGGCGTCGTTCGAGCAGATCGACGCCGAGATCGTCGAGGCGGTCGATCTGGCGATCGACGGTGGTCCGCTGGGTGGATCGCCGTCGACTGTTGTCGACATCGGCGAGATCGATTCGGGAGGCGACTGGCGGATCCTGAGGCGCGGAGCGATGCCGGCCGAGGATGTCGATCGGCTTTTGACGGCGGTGGGATAATCGCGCGGTCCAAAGGAGCGAGGGGGAGGGGATGCGCGGAAAGGTGTTGCTCGGGGTAGGGCTGGCGGCGGCGGTTGCCTGCCTGCCCGCGGGTGTGGCGAGCGCGAAGGCCAAGCTGAAGACGAAGACGTTCTCGAGCGGGAACGTCAATCTCCAGATCCCTGAGCCCGTCGGCATCCAGAGCTTCTTTCTCGACTCCTCGATCCAGGTGAAGGCCAGAGGCAGGATCAAGGACGTGAATGTGGCCGTCCGGGTCACCATCCCGGACGACCGCGATCTCGAGATCCTGGTCACCGGTCCCACCGTCAAGGGTGCCCGGCTGAAGGAGCACGCCTTTCGTAATGATCCGAAGGGCGCCGACTTCGGGGCCGGGCCCGCCAGCTGCGCCGGGATGCCCACCGTGTTCGACAGCCAAGCGACCACCTCGATCCTCCAGGGCCTCCCTCCGTTCCTGGGGTCGTTCGTCCCCTCGACGTCCCTGAACGGCCTCAACGGCGGACGCCTCCAAGGCAAGTGGACGCTGAACGTAATGGACGTGTTTCGGGGGAGTGTCGACGGCCCTCAGTTCACCAGCGCGGGCGTGCTCAACTGCTGGAAGCTAAAGATCCGCTACAAGCCGCAGCGGAGAAGGAAGTAGGGGCTACCTCCGCTCGGCAGAGGCGGCGCTCCCTCCGCGGGTGAGCCGGCCGCCCCCGGAGTGGAGGGCGACCAGCTCACGGCGGCAGGGCCGGGTGCCGCCTGCTTATTCCCGGTCTATCCGGGCTGAAGGGTGCGGGCGAGCTGGTCGCGGCCCCGGTGCAGGCGGCTCATCACGGTCCCCTGCCGGACCCCGAGCGCCCGGGCCGCCTCCGCGTAGCTGAGGCCGGCGACGTCGACCGCGGCGAGCGTCTCCCTGTAGGGCTCCGGGAGTGCCGCCAGCGCCTCGAGGACCTCGGTGGCCTCAAGCGATGCCTGCGGGTCGTCGCGTGAGTTCCGGGCGGGGAGGTCCTCCGGCGGCTGCGAGCCCGGGTCGGTCACCTCGCGACGCACTCGCTCTTTGCGCAGGTGGCTGTACCAGGTGTTGCGCAGCGCCTTGACCAGGTAGCCGAGGTCGTCGTCGCGACGGAGGAGGCGGGGGCGTGAGAGCACCTTGACATAGGTCTCCTGAACGAGGTCCTCGGCGATCTGCGGTGAGCCGCTCATCGCCCACGCCGCCCGGAAGAGAGCGTCGATGTGGTCACCGGCGGCCTCAGGATCGAGCTCGCGCACTTCCCCCTGGACAAAGAGCGAGATCAGAACGGGACCGACCCTTCGCCTTTCCAGGAGGCGAGCTTGAGCAGCTCCGCGGAGCTCACCCCGTTGCCGGACAGCACGCAGGTCCGCCCGCCGCGGAGCCAGGTGACGATCTGCTTCGGCCCGTCGGCCGTTGATCTGAGCGCGACCCCGTTGAGATCGGTCTTGCGGGCGCCGCTGGGCCAGGGGAGCGCCTTGCCGGAGACGATTGTGTAGCCGATTCGCCTGCCACCGCGCTCGTAGAAGACGGTCTTGGTCTCGCGTCCGTCGAGCTCGTCGCTGCGGGCCCCCGCCTCACCCCAGCCGAACTCGCCCTCGAGGTTCGGGAAGGGGACGCCGTCGCCGGAGGCGCTGAGGATCTTCGGGCTCGAGGGATGGACAGGCACCGAGGCCTGGGTGGCCGGGAGGTCGGAGAGCTGCGCGGCCTCGACTACGCTCGGACCACCCGAGCCCGTGGGCAGGACGAGGACGGCCACTAGGGCGGCGGCCGCCGCGGTGGCGGCGAGCCCGCCCGCGAG
>JBOGZE010000227.1:0-8097 GCA_050697055.1 Solirubrobacterales bacterium | reverse complement strand
GGACGCGCTTGAGGCTGTCGGCAGCCTCGCGGGCGATCCACTTGCCGGTCTCCGGTGAGCCGGTGAGCGAGACCATGTCCACGTCCGGGTGGGTCACCAGGCTCGCCCCGGTGGGCTGGCCATGCCCGCCGATGTAGTTGGCGACGCCGGGCGGGAGATGCTCGGCGCAGAGCTCGGCGAGAACACTCAGGGTGGTCACGGGGGTGGTCTCGGCCGGCTTCAGGACGAGGGTGTTGCCGGCGGCGAGCGCCGGGGCGATCTTCCAGATCGCCATCATCAGCGGGTAGTTCCAGGGGGCGATCTGCCCGACCACCCCGACCGGCTCGCGGCGAACGAACGAGGTGTAGCCCTCCAGGTACTCGCCGGCGGCGCGGCCCTCCAGGTTGCGCGCCGCTCCAGCGAAGAAGCGAAGGTTGTCGGCGATGAAGGGGATCTCGTCCTCGAGGAAGGCCGAACGCGGCTTTCCGGCGTCCGCCGCTTCGAGGTCGGCGATCTCCTCGGCGCGCTCCTCGATCCCGTCGGCAATCTTCAGGAGCGCCGCGGAGCGGTCGGCGGGAGTCGCGGTCCCCCACTGCTCGAAGGCATCCCTGGCCGCCTTCACGGCGGCATCGACGTCCTTCTTGGTCGAGAGCGGCGCTCTTGCGATCACCTCGCCGGTCGCCGGGTTGACGACCGGCTCGCGCTTCCCGTCGACCGGGGCGACGAACTTGCCCCCGATCATGTTCTTGAGGCTGGCCGGCCTCGAGTTCCGGCCCTTGGCCTTGGCCTTGCTCGGGGTGCGCCTTGCGGTTGCGGTTGCCATCTCTCCTCCTTCGTCAGGCTTTCTGTTTGCTATCGAGCACTTCCTCGACCGGCGTGTGCTCGACGCCAACGCCCTCGGCGACGGCCGGGTGAGTGACCCTACCGGCGGCGACGTTGATACCGAGCCTAAGTCCCGGATCGCGGCGGGCCGCCTCGGCGACGCCATGGTCGGCGAGCGCCAGCGCATACGGGAGGGTGGCGTTGGTGAGCGCGAAGGTCGAGGTGATCGGCACCGCCCCGGGCATGTTGGCGACGCAGTAATGGGTGACCCCGTCGACCTCGAAGGTGGGGTCGCGATGGGTGGTCGGATGGGAGGTCTCGAAGCAGCCGCCCTGGTCGATCGCGACGTCGACGAGCACCGCGTGGCGCTTCATAAGCTTCAGCTGCTCCTTGCGGACGACCTTGGGGGCCCGGGCACCGTGGACAAGGACCGCGCCGATCACCAGGTCGGCCTGCGACAGCATCTCCTCGATCGAGAGCACGGAGGAGAAGACCGTCGAGGCGCGACCGCCGAAGGCGACATCGAGCTCGCGCAACCTGTCGATCGAGACGTCGTAGACGAAGACGTCGGCCTCCATCCCGATCGCGATGAAGGCGGCGTTCATGCCGACGGCGCCGCCGCCGATCACCATCACGGTCGCCGCCGCAACCCCCGGCACGCCGCCGAGGAGGATGCCCCGGCCGCCGAGCGGCTTCTCGAGGAAGAAGGCGCCCGCCTGGGTCGCGATCTTGCCGGCGATCTCGCTCATCGGCGCCAGCAGCGGCAGCCGTCCGTGCGAGTCCTCGACCGTCTCGTAGGCGACGCAGACGGCGCCGCTCTCCTGGAGGCCGCGGGTGAGATCGGGGGCGGGCGCCAGGTGCAGGTAGGTGAACAGGGTCTGACCGGCGCCGAGCATCTCCACCTCGGGCGGCTGCGGCTCCTTCACCTTCAGCACCATCTCGACCTGCTCGAAGACGGCGGCGGTATCCGGGACGATCGTCGCTCCCTGTGCGGTGTAGGCCTCGTCGGCAAGGGCGCTGCCCTCGCCGGCGCCCTCCTGGAGAAGGACCTGGTGGCCATGCTCCGCGAGCTCGCGAGCTCCGGCCGGAGTGAGGGCGACCCGGTACTCGTCGTCCTTCGTCTCGGTGGGGACGCCGACCTTCATCTCGCGGTCCTCGCGAACATCGGCTGGGCCTCGGCACGCGGAACGGAGGTGACATCGAAGCGAACCCCGCGGCCCTCGAGCTCGGCGAACATCTCGTCGGGATCGATGCAGCGCTCGGGCGGCAGGGCGCCGGTCGCCGCGATCCTGCCCCGGGTGAGCAGCCGCACTGCGGCGGCCGCCGGGGTCGCGGTGGAGACGACGCCGCCGCCGAGCCCCCAGCGCTCCACCGGCCCAGTCACGCTGCGCGCCCGGACCGTGGTGTCGGGACCGGCCACCTCGACCAGATGCACCGAGACGGTGCTGTCCGAAGGGGGCGATGCGGAGCGCGCCGCGTCGGCCACTCGCTCCTCGCTCGCCCCCACCAGCTCGTTCAGGTGCCGAAGCACCTCACCCGGCAGGGAGAGCGCGAAGGTGACGTTCTTCGCGCCGAAGCTCCCGCCGAAGGTGAGTACCTCGGAGTGAAGGGTGAAGATGGTCTCCGCCTCGCCGATCAGGTCGCCGAAGTCGATCGTCGGGCCGGTCTGCATCGGCCGGAGCTCCTCCGCCTTGCCGTTGATCAGCGCCATCGGAGGCATGGTCAGCTCGTCGAGCAGAGTGCGCAGCGCGTAGGGGAAGCTCAGCCCGGAGGTCGGGGCGAGGTCCCTGCCGGCGGCGGCGACCGAGATCGAGACCGGCTCGCCCGGCAGCTGGGCCACGGCGCGGGCCGCCAGCAGATTGGTCTTCCCGGGGGCGGAGCCGATCCCCAGCAGGGCGAGCAGGCCCTGTGCCTCGAATCTGGGGGAGAGAGCGAGCTGCTCCTGGGTGACGTGATAGAGGCCGCCGAGGTCCATGTAGTTGCAGCCGGCCTCGAGACAGGAGCTCATCGCCGCGAGGTTGACCCGGTAGGCGGCCGAGTTGACGAGGACGTCGATGCCTGCGAGCCGATCGGTGAGGTTGGAGGTCGCGTCGGCCTTGTAAGCCTGGGCCTTGCCGAGCCCGTGGTCGAGCGCCACCTCCTCGGCGCGCCGCAGGTCGAGGTCGAGCAGGCGCAGCGCCAGCACCTCGTCGGACTCAGCCAGGTCGCGGACGATCGCCGGCGCGATCGTGCCGCCCGCTCCAAGAACCGCTACACGCATGTTCGACCCCCAAGGCGGCCGCGGAGCCGCAGGCGAGCAGCCGCCGTTTGATGCCGGCTCACGCGATCAGCTCCTTCGCCCTCAGCGCGAGCCAGAGCTCCACCCGGTCGTTGGCCCGGCTCAGGTCCCTCCCGGTGAGCTCCTCGATCCGCTTGATCCGGTAGCGCAGGGTGTGCCGGTGGCAGTAGCAGTCGCCGGCGGCGCGCTCCCAGTGGCCGTTGCGCTCGATGTAAGCCTCGAGCGAGCGCAGGAGCTCGCCCGCGTAGCGGTCGTCGGACTCCTCGATCGGGCCGAGCACGGAGTCGCAATAGAGACGCAGGGCATCGGTGTCCTGCACCGAGAGCAGCAGGGTGAATGCGCCGAGGTCGCGGTGGGAGGCGACCTCGGGCGCGGCGCCGTTTGAGAAGCCGGTGGCCTCAAGCGCGCAGCGCGCCTCGTGGAAGGAGTGGCGCACCCGCTCCGTCGGCAGCGCCCGGCTGGAGGCTGCGCGGGTCGGCCCGTGCGCGGCCTCGATCGCCTTCCTCGCCTCGCCCGCCAGCTCGATTGGATCCACCTCGCCGGAGTCGACCACCGCGCAGAGCAGCTCGCGGCGGCCCGCGGGATGGGGCGCGACCAGCGCGGGCCTTCTCCTTGCGGCGAGGAAGCCCTCCAGGGTCGGCTCGGCGGCGTCGGGATCCCCGAGCTCGAAAGCGAGGACGGCGGCGCGCTCGCCGATCCCGAAGGGCGTTAAGCGGTCACGGACGTCGTCCGGCGCCAACCGCCCGGAGAGCGTCGCCGCCAGGACCTCGCCGGAGAGCCGGCGCTCGGTCTCCCGGGCGACGCGCTCGCGCATCAAACCCAGCGCCACCACGATCGCGGCCTGCTGCACGCAGAGACGCTCGAAGTCGCCGAGCTCTCCCGAACGGCGGACGACGACCAGCCAAGCCTCGGCGGCGCCGCCGCGCGGCGAGACGGGGTGGGCGAGAGCCCGACCGCGGAGATCCGACTGGGGGGGAACGAAGGGCGCGGCCGCAGCGCCGCGTGGCTGGATCTCGCCCCGAATTGCCTCGGTGACCTCCGCCGAGAGACGGCGGCCGCCCTGCGCCAGGGTCTCGCCACGGGCGCCGAGGACCAGCGAGCTCCCCCCGACCGCGGCCGCGATCTCGCGGGCGATCTGGTCGAGCCCGCCCCCCTCCAGGACCAGCCGCTCAAGGCGCTCGTTGACCGCGATCCCGCGAGAGAGCACGTCGTACTGCTCGTTGACGAGGCGGCTGAAGGCGGCCTCGGTGATCGCGATGAACGGCATCTCGTAGGGCACCTCGAATACCGGGAAGCCCAGCTCCTCGGCCTCCTTGACCAGCGGCTTCGGCAGCTTGGCGTGATCGAAGCCGGTGCCGAACCCAAGCCCCGCCAGCTCGCGGCTCGCCAGCAACCTCACGTACTCGCGCTGGCGCTCGGCAGTGTCCAGGCGAAGCCCGGTGGTCAGCAGCAGCTCGCCCCCCGACAGCCACGGGGTCGGGTCGCGGAGCTCGGACATGTGAATCCAGCGGATCTCCCGCCCGTCTGCCGCCTCGGCCCCGGCCGCGATCTTCAGGCCGAGCTCCGAGGTGAGGCTGTCGACGGTGATCACGCCTACCCCCTGACGCGGCGGGATGCCTCTTCGAGCACCGGGCGGAGGACCTCGACGATCTCCTCGAACTGCTCGCCGTCGGCGATCAGCGGAGGGGACAGCTGGACAACCGGGTCGCCCCGATCGTCGGCCCGGCAGATCAGGCCGCGCCTGTAGAACTCGCCGGAGAGATAGCCGCGCAGGAGCTGCTCGGACTCCTCGCCGACCAGGTGTTCCTTCGTGTCCTTGTCCTTGACCAGCTCGATCGAATGGAAGTAGCCGTCCCCCCGCACGTCGCCGACGATCGGGATGTCGTAGAGCGACTCGAGCGCCCCGCGGAAATCGCCCTCCTTCTCGCGCACGTGCCCGCAAAGGTCCTCGCGCTCGAAGATGTCGAGGTTGGCCATTGCGGTGGCGGCTGCCACCGGATGCCCGGCGAAGGTCGAGCCATGGGCGAACGTCGCCGTCCCCTCGGCAAAGGGCTCGAAGACCCTGTCGGAGACGATCATCCCGCCCATCGGCACGTAGGCCGAGGTCAGCGCCTTGGCGACGGTGACGATGTCCGGCTGGTAGCCGTAGCGCTGGCAGCCAAAGTAGTGGCCGAGGCGGCCCCAGGCGCAGATCACTTCGTCGGAGATCAGCAATACGTCGTGGCGGTCGCAGATCTCGCGCACCCGCTGGAAGTAGCCCTCCTGTGGCGGGATGGAGCCGCCGGCGTTCTGGAGCGGCTCGAGGATCACCGCCGCCACCGTCTCCGGTCCCTCGAACAGGATCCGCTCCTCGATCTGGTCGGCGGCCCAGAGCGGGTCGCGGTCCTCCGGCCAGCGGTAGCTAAGGGTGTTGGGGACATGGACGCCGCCGGGGGCGAGTGGCTCAAAGTGGCTGCGCAGCGCGGGGATCCCGGTGGCGCTGAGCGCCCCGAGGGTGGTGCCGTGGTAGGCGATCTCGCGCGCCACCACCTTGGTCTTGTGTCCGCTGCCGCGCATCCGGTGGTAGCTGCGGGCGAGCTTCAGTGCCGACTCGACCGCCTCCGAACCGCTGTTGACGAAGAAGACCCTGTTCAGATCGCCGGGGGCCAGCCCGGCGATCCTGGTGGCGAGCTCGATCGCGCGAGGGTGCGCGTAGCTCCAGACGGTGATGAAGTCGAGCTCCCGCACCTGAGCGGCCATCGCCTCGCCCAGCTCGGTGCGGCCGTGGCCGGAGTTGACGCAGAAGAGCGCCGAGAGACCGTCGAGATAGCGGTTGCCGTGTACGTCCCAGACATAGCAGCCGTCGCCGCGAACGATGATCGGCACTTCATGCTCAGGGCCGAACGACCCCATCCGAGTGAAGTGCATCCAAAGGTGGCGCTGGGCCTGGGCCTGCAGCAACTGAGCGTCGACCTGGACCGTCTCAGGCGGGCTCGTGGTGGCCATCCATATCCTCCGATCTCTCTAGCCTCAGCGTACAAAACTACTCCGCCCCGGCGGCCCGGACAATCGGAATTCTGTGAAATGAGCCAAGTGCTGCTTGTACAATCTGTATAAGCAGCTAACCCGCTTTTGGGGCTTTCGCCACTTGCGCCAATCTGGCACGCTGCCTAGGCTCGCTTCACCGCGGTGGCGAAGAAGACCGGCGCGGGCAAAGTCAGACTAGGAGACCGATTGGAGAGCGCTGCGGCCAAGGGAAGCTCCGCGGACTCGTGTGTCGAGCTGCAGGCCGTCACCAAGGAGTTCGGTGACGTGGTCGCGGTCGACGATGTCAGCCTGGCGATCGGTCATGGACAGTTCTTCACGCTTCTCGGGCCCAGCGGCTGCGGGAAAACGACGACCCTGCGGGTCGTCGCCGGGTTCGAGGAGGCGACCCACGGGCGGGTCCTGGTAGACGGTACGGACGTCGCCGGCGTTCCCCCCTACAAGCGTCCGACCAACACGGTCTTCCAGAGCTACGCCCTCTTCCCTCATCTCAGCGTCAAGGACAACGTCTCCTTCGGCCTCAAGCGCAAGCGGGTGGCGAGCGACGAGATCGAGCGCCGGGTGCGGGACGAGCTCGACCGGGTCGGGCTCTCGGCTGAGGCCAACCGGCGCCCGGCTCAGCTCTCCGGAGGCCAGCAACAACGGGTGGCGCTCGCCCGTGCGCTGGTCAACCTCCCGAAGGTACTCCTGCTCGACGAGCCGCTGGGGGCACTCGATCTGAAGCTGCGCAAGGGCCTGCAGGTCGAGTTGAAGCGGATCCAGCGCGAGGTCGGGATCACCTTCGTCTACGTCACTCACGACCAGGAGGAGGCGCTGACGATGTCGGATCAAATCGCGGTCATGAACCAGGGCCGGATCGAGCAGATGGGTGACCCCGGAAAGGTCTACGACCGGCCGGCGACGAGCTTCGTCGCTGGGTTCATCGGCGTTTCCAACCTGATGCCCGGGGCGGTCAAGAGCACCGGCGCCAAGGGCGAGGTGCTGCTCGACAGCGGCGTCACGGTCAAGGCCGCGGTCAACGGGTTCGCCGTCGGCGACCGCTGCAACGCGGTGGTCCGGCCCGAGAAGCTCTGGATCACCCCCGGGGGCGAGAAGGTGGATGGGAAGCTGCCGAATGTCGAGGGCCTGGTCGAGAGCTCGCTCTATCTGGGCACCTCGACCCAGATGCTGGTGCGGCTGCCCGATGACGTCGTGATGACGGTCCTCTGCCCCAACACGAACGAGGAGGAGCGCCGAAGCCTTCCCGGGGGTGGGGCGAGGGTGAGACTTTCATGGGCCCCCGAGCACATGCACTTGGTGAGGGAGTCCGCAGGGCAGGCGCAGGAGGCAACGACCACGCCGGCGACGGCGGAGGCAGCATGAACCAGACAAGGAGGACGAGAAAGTGAGCAAGAGGAAATTTCGCGGGCCGATCATTGCGCTCATCGCGCTGGTCGCAGCCCTCGCGCTCGCCGCCTGCGGCGGCGACGACGACGGCGGCGTCGGCGGCGCCGAGGAGACCGAGGCCACAGTCGCGCAGGGCGGCGAAGCGACCGGCGAGGTCCTGATCTCGAACTGGCCCGGCTACGTCGACCCGGGCCCGAACGGGACCATCCCCCAGTTCGAGCAGCAGACCGGCGTTGCGACCGAGTACAAGGACGACGTCACCGACAACGTCGTCTTCTTCAACAAGCTGAAGCCGCAGCTCGACCAGGGCAGTTCAGGCGGCCGCAGCCTCTTCGTGGTCACCGACTGGATGGCGAAGCGGATGTACGACCTCGGCTATCTGCAGGAGATCAACCATGCCGACCTGCCGACGGTCTTCCAGAACATCCTCCCGCAGTTCGAGGAATCGACGACGGACCCGGAGCGCAAGTTCTCGATTCCGTGGCAGGGCGGACAGACCGGCGTCTGGGTGGACACCGCCGCGGCACCGGAGATCACCTCGGTCGCTCAGCTGTTCGACCCGAAGTACAAGGGCAAGGTGACGATGCTGACCGAGATGCGCGACACCG
>JBOGZE010000226.1:0-1990 GCA_050697055.1 Solirubrobacterales bacterium | reverse complement strand
GGCGGCTCCGCTTGCTCCTATGTCAAGGGCACGGCCCCGACCGCTGAGGAGCAGCCCGCAATTTGCGGACTCTCTGGGACCAGGAGGTTGGAAGTCGCTTGATCTTCAGAGACCCCTCTTAGAAGCCTCAGGACCCGGCGAGCGAGCTGGCGCTTGAGGCAGCGGATCGCCTCGCGGCGGCTCTTGCCCTCGGCCTGCTTTCGTTCGAGGTAGGCGATCGCGGGCCGGTAGCCGCGGCCCTGGCTGATCGCGATCTGGTGCAGGGCGCGGTTCAGCTGGCGGTTGCCGCCGCGGTCGAGGCGGTGGCGATCGGAGCGCCCCGAGGAGACCGGGATCGGGGCCGCGCCGGCGAGGCGGGCGAACTTGGCCTCGGAGGCAAACCGCTCGGCGCCGGCGGTCTCGGCGATCAGCTTGGCGGCGCTCAGGGCGCCGCAGCCGTGCAGGGTGAGCAGCTGCGGGGCCTTGGCCTCGACCAGGGCCTTGAGCTGCCGCTCCAGCTCCCTGGCCCGCCGGGTGAGCTCGCGCAGGCGGCGAAGCTGCTCGCGGGCGATCCGAACCCGGGTCGTCTGCTCGGCCCTTGCGAGTCGGCCGGCAAGGCGCCTGAGCCACTTCTCGCGGTCGAGGGCGCCCGAGGGGATGCGGAGCTCCGGCCAGAGATCGTGCAGGTGCCAGCGCAGGCGGTTCTGGATCCGGGTTCGCTCGCCGACCAGGTCCTCTCGGTGGTCGAGCAATAGCTTGATCTCCATCGAGCCCTCGTCAAGGAAGGCCGCGGGCAAGGTGTCGATCCCCTCCTTGAGCGCCGCCCTGGCGACTGCGAGCGCGTCGATCGCATCCGACTTGCCACGCTCTCTGACCGAGCGTCGGGCACCGGCCATGTGCTTGGGGGCGACTCGGACCACCCGCTCGCCGCGGGCCAGAAGGAAGCGCTCCAGGGCGCCGGAGACGTGGCGGACGTCCTCGATCGCCCAGACTCGCTCGGGGTCAAGCTCTCGGGCCCAGTCGAGCAGTCGCTCGTGCCCGTGCTCTTTCGCGACCACGGTGAGATCGCCGCGCAGCTCGGCTGTTCGGGCGTCAACCGCGGCGCCGGTGTGCTGGGTCTTGTGTGGGTCCGCTCCGATCACGATCATGTGCGTCGTCCTTTCGTTGCTTACGGACGGACCGTCGGTCGACACACGTCACTGGAGGCGTCACCACGCTCCTATCAAGTCAGGCCGGCGATCCTCGGGCGGCGGCGAGCGACAGAAGCGGAGCCAGTCAGACCTCAGGGTCGACTCGGAGCCGCAGAGTCAGCTCGTCGCCGACCCGAGAACCAACTCACCCGATCGGACGTCAAACGCCAACCGAATGTCGACGATGACAGTGACGGAACCGCTACCGGCCGCAGCGAAAGGTCCCGCGGAACCGTTCCCTTGAATGGCCGCGGATTCGCGAAGCCGGTCATGGGAGGCGTCCAGGGCCTTGAGAAAGAGGGCGGCATCCTCGGGCGGAAGCTGGCCGCGCACCGAGAGCGAGCCATCGTCCTCCCACGAGCAGACCAGGTAGCGCTCGGCGTGCTGCTCGTCGGCCGCCGCAGCACTGACCCGGCGAAGCCCGCGAACGACCCGCTCGAGCTGGGCGGCGGTCGCGTGGGTGGCGAGCTCGATCAGGTCCTCCTCGGTGTCCGGGTCGGCGACACGTGTGAGCGCCCGGACCTTCGAGTAGGAAAGTCGCCCATGAGCGAATTCCTCGTGGACCCGCGGCAGCACCTCCAGGCGCCTCGCCACCCGGACGTGCTCGCGGGCCGCCCGCGGCGTCACCGCGCACTGCCAGGCGACCCACTCGGCGCAGGAGCGGCAGCCCCAGCTTCCCCAGCCCTCGCGGCGATCGAACTCGGCGATCAGCTCGAGCCAGCGGCAGCTGCCGGCGTTGATGTGGGCGGCGAGCTTGGTGATCTCGTGCTCGAGTCGCTCCAGGGGGAGCTCGGTCGGATCGAAGGGGCGCCTCTCTGTCT
>JBOGZE010000225.1:0-8602 GCA_050697055.1 Solirubrobacterales bacterium | reverse complement strand
CGATCCTGAAGTGAGCACCGGCGACCGAGGCGACCTGGGGCAGGTGGGTGATGCAGAGCACCTGGCGTTCCTCGCCCAGGGCGCGCAGCCGCTCCCCCACCGCTCGTGTGGTGTTTCCGCCGATCCCCGCGTCGATCTCGTCGAACACGTAGGTCGCCGCCCCGCCGCTGGCGCCCTGCCCGGCGAGCGCCAGCATCACCCGGGAGAGCTCGCCACCCGAGGCGGCGTCGCGAAGCGGCGAGACCGGCATCCCCGGATTGGTCGCCACCCGGAACTCCACCCTCTCCTGGCCGTACGCTCCAAAGCCTTCCGGATGCGGCTCGAGGTGAACCTCGAGCCGCGCGCCCTCCATCGCCAGCTGGTTGAGCTCCTCGGCCACCCGCTTCTGCAGCCTCCGCGCTGCCTTCGCCCGCGTCTCGCTCAGCTGGGCGGCGAGCTCGGTTCGGCGGCGGGCGGCCTTGACGTGGGCGCGCTCGAGCTCCTCGGTTCGCTCGCCGGCCCCATCGATCGCTTCGATCTCTGCGCGACAGTACTTCGCATGAGCGAGCACCGATTCGATCGAGCCGCCGTGCTTGCGCTTGAGACGGTCGATGGTGTCGAGGCGCTCCTCGACCCGCTGCAGCCGGCCGGGCTCGCCCTCGATTCCCTCGGCGTAGGCGCGAAGCTCCACCGCCAGCTCGCGCAGCTCGACGGTCAGCCCCCTGGCACGCTCCCCGAGCCGGTCGAGCTCGGGGTCGACTCCGTCCTGGGCCGCGAGCGCCGCTTCGGCGAGGGCGATCGCCTCCGCGCCGCCGCCGCCTGAATTATCGGCCGCCACAAACCCCGCGGCCGGATCACCCCCCGCGACCGCGCCGAGCGCCTCGGAGGCCGCCCCCCGCAGTGCCTCGGCGTGGCGGAGGCGCTCGCGCTCGGGAGCGAGTTCGGCCTCCTCGCCTGGATCCGGCTTCGCGGCCACGATCTCCTCCAACTCGTAGCGGAGGATGTCGAGGTCGCGCTCCCGGGCGCCCTCGCGCTCGCGGATCGCCTCCAGCTCCCGCTCCAGGCGGATCACCTCGGCATGGGCGTCGCGGTAGCTGTGGCGGCGATCGAGGTGCTCCTCCCCGGCGAAGCCGTCCAGGGTCTCGAGCTGGGCACTCGAGAGGGTGAGCTTGCGATGCTCGTGCTGGCCGTAGAAGGCGAGCAGGCGGCCGCCGATTGCCTGGAGCTCCGGCGCCGAGGCCATCCGGCCCTGAATGAAGGCGCTGGTCCGGCCGGAGGCCGACACCCGGCGCCCGAGGACGAGCTCACCGGTGTCCTCCGGCAGCCGCGCGGCGATCTCGGCCAGCTCGGGGTCATCGAGCATCCCCTCGGCCAGCTCGAAGACCCCCTCGACGTAGGCTTCCTTGGCGCCCGGCCGGACGATCTGGGGCCGGACCTTGCCGCCCATGATCAGATCGAACGAGTGGGCGAGGATCGTCTTCCCGGCACCGGTCTCGCCGGTGATCGCGTTCAACCCCGGGCTCAGGCGGAGCTCAGCGCGCTCGATCAGGAGTAGGTTCTCGATCCGAAGCTCAAGCAGCATCGGCCACCCGTTCTAACGACGGGGGCCGACGGATTATGCGGCGGCGGGCTCCCCCTCCGGGATCGCCTCCTCGGGCGCGCCCTGGGTGACCAGGTCGCGCTCACGGGTGAGCAGGAGACCGAGCACCGCGCCCGCGAAGGCGATGATCGCACCGATCAGGAGGATCTCATTGAAGGCGCCGACGAACGCCTCCCGGGCGGCATCGACCGCCTGCGGCCCGCCCTGGGCCGCGGCACCGGGCCCCGCGGAGGCGACCCCCTCTGCGGCGCCGCTCGAGGCATCGGGCAACCGGGAGGAGATCTCGCTCTGGAAGATCGCCCCCAGCCCGGCGATCCCGGTTGCGATTCCGACCTGGCGGAAGGTGTTGTTGATCCCGGAGGCCATCCCCGCCTTCGCCGGGGCGACCACGCCGACCGCGACCGAGCCGATCGCCGGGTTGACCATCCCGATCCCGACCCCTGCGACCAGGAAGCCGACGAGCAACGCGGTCCACTCCGAGTCCACCGACAGCCCGTGCATCAAGAGCAGGCCGAGGCCAATCAGACCCAAACCGAGCCCGAAGAAGATCCTCGCCGGGATCCGGTTGAGCAGTTTGCCCGCGACCGGCGCGACGAAGAAGGAGAGGAGGGTGATCGGCAGGAAGCGCACCCCCGCCTCGAGCGCATCGAAGCCGAGGACGCTCTGCACGTAGATCGTGATGTAGAGGAACATCGCGAACATCCCCGAGTGCAACGCGAAGGAGACCAGGGAGACCCCGACGAAGGCCGGCTTGCGGAACAGCGCCAGTTCCAGCATCGGGTGGCTGGAGCGGAGCTGGATCGCCAGGAAGGCGAGCATCAGGACCGCGGCGGCGACCAGCGAGCCGGTGATCTGGAAGCTCGACCAGCCCTCCGGATTCCCGCGCACCAGCGCGAAGACGAGCAGGAAGAGCGAAGCGGAAAAGGTGGCGACCCCCGGCCAGTCAACCGGCTCGGCGTCGGGCGCGCGCGACTCGGCCAGCTTGCGCAGGGTAAGCGCGATCGCCGCGATCCCGATCGGGACGTTGACGAAGAAGATCCATTCCCAGCCGAAGCCCTCGGTGAGCGCCCCTCCCACCAGCGGGCCGATGGCGACCGCGCCGCCGATCGTCGCGCCCCAGATGCCGAAGGCGGTCGCCCGCTCGGGTCCGTGGAACTCCTGGGCGATCAGCGCCAGCGTGGTCGCGAGCATGCCCGCGGCGCCGATCCCCTGGACCCCGCGGAAGAGGTTGAGCATGGTCGGATCGGTGGCGAGGCCGCAGGCCAGCGAGGCGACGGTGAAGATCCCGAAGCCGATCGTGAAGACCCGGCGCCGGCCGATCCGGTCGCCGAGCGATCCGGCGGTGAGCAGAAGTGAGGCGAGCGTCAGGGCATAGGCGTCGACGACCCACTGCAGGTCGCTGAAGCTGGCATCGAGATCCCGCTGGATCTCCGGGAGCGCGACGTTGACGATCGTGATGTCCAGGAGGAGCATGAACATCGCCACGCAGGTCGCCAGCAGGGTCCACCACTTCCGCGCCATCGGGGCTCCTTATGCGAGGGCGCTCCGCAGGAGCGACCCGTCGTATGAAGTCCGGATCATCAGTTGCACTGACGATCAGTGTAAGGGATAGACTAACGCCATGCCACGCGACCAGGCTTTGGTCCCCGAAAGGCGCCCCCCAGATGCAAAAGAGGAGCAGCCGCCGTTTCCGCCCGCACTGATGGAGCGGATCGGCTTCCTCTTGACAATGACCAAGGGCGGCGCTCATTCAATCTGCTCGAGGGCCCTCGCTCCCCTGGACCTGCCTGTGCGCCAGTTCGGCCTGCTCACGGTGCTAGATACAGAGGGACCCCAGTCCCAGCAGGCGCTGGTGGAGTGGACGCGGCTCGATCGCACCACAATGGTCGCCCAGGTCGACGCGCTGGAAGAGAGGGGCCTGGTGCGACGCGAGCGCAACCCGGACGACCGCCGCGCGTACCTGGTGAGGCTGACGCCGGAGGGCCGCGAGGTGCTGCGCCGCGCACAACCGGCGATGGCCAATGCGGAGAAGGAACTGCTGGCGTCGCTCAGCGCGAGCGAGAAGGAGCAGCTGCTCGAGTTGCTCGCCAAAGTCGCCGCTGACATCGGCCGCCCGCCTCCCGAGGTCACCGCTTAGCTACTGTGCCAGGCGGCCGAACTTCTCGCGGATGCGGTGGTAGAAGTTGGCGCCCGGCAGCTGCGCCAGCGATCCGACCCCCTCGCGGAAGCGGATCTCCAGCTCCTCGCCCGGCTCGAGCACCCCGCTGGACTCGCCGTCCAGCGAGATCTCGACCGCCTCGCGGCCGGCCGCGTTGTGAACGTGAAGGGCGTCGTCGGGGGCCACCACCAGTGCCCGGGCGGTGAGTGTGTGCGGGGCGATGAAGCTGACCACATATCCCTTCACCCCCCAGGCCAGGATCGGGCCGGCGTTGGCGAGGTTGTAGCCGGTGGAACCCGCCGGGGTCGCGGCCACCAGGCCGTCGCAGCGCACCTTGCCGACCTCCTCGTCACCGACCCGGTAGGAGAGCTCGGCGACGCGGCCGTGGGGGCGCCGCAGGAAGGAGACATCGTTGAGCGCCACGGGCGGTCCGTTCTCCACATCGGCCTCAAGCCCGGGTAGGCCCATCACCTCGAAGTCGCCGGCAAACGCGCGCCGCAGCCCCTCCCCCAGCTGCTCGCGCTCGACCGCCGCCAGGAAGCCGACGGTGCCAAAGTTGATTCCGAAGACCGGCACCCCGGTTCCGGCAAACTGCCGCAGCGCGTAGAGGATGCTGCCGTCGCCGCCGAGGACGAGGCAGACGTCGGGACGCTCGGGCATCTTCTCCGCCCGCTGGAGCTCGGGGACCGCCTCGCCGTGCTTGTCGTGCTCGTCCGGCGAAACGACCAGCTCGACCGAGGCCTCTCGGGCGATCCTGGCCGTCTCGGCGACCGCGTCGGTCGCTTCCTCCGGGTGGGTGGCGGTGACGAGGATGGCGGTCTTCACTGCTCCACCTCGCGAATCGCGGCCTCGACGTCAATCGGTTGGATCCGGCGGCGGTTTTTGTGGCCGCCGCCAGGGCGTTGGGAGCACCAGATGAAGGTCTCCAGGTTGCCCTTCGGACCGGGCAGCCCCGATGACGCGAAGCCGCGGACCACCAGCCCCGCGTCGCTCGCGGACTCGGCCACCGCCCGCAGCGCCTCCCGCCGGGCCTCGGCATCGCGAACCACCCCGCCACTGCCAACGCGCTCCGGGCCGAGCTCGAACTGGGGTTTCACCAGCGCAACCAGGTCGAGATCCTCGGCGGCGATTGCGATGATCGCGCCGAGCAGCTTGGCAAGGGAGATGAAGGAGACGTCGACCGTGACCAGCCCGGGCCGCCAGGGAAGGTCGGTCGGGGAGAGGTTGCGCGCGTTCACGCGCTCCATCACGGTCACCCGCGGGTCCTGGCGCAGCCGCCAGTCGAGTTGCCCGTAGCCGACGTCGAGCGCGACCACCGCCTCGGCCCCCGCCCGCAGCAGGCAGTCGGTGAAGCCCCCCGTCGAGGCGCCGATGTCGAGGCAGCGGCGCCCCTCGACCTCGACCGGCATCACCCGCAGTGCGTTGGCGAGCTTGGTGCCTCCGCGCGAGACGAACTCCCTGCCCTGCTCGACCACCAGCTCGGCGTCCTCGGGCAAGAGCTGCCCGGGCTTCGAGACCTCGGGTCCGTCGCGGCCGAGGCGCACCCGCCCGGCCCGCACCGAAGCCGCGGCAGCCGAGCGCGACACGGCCAGGCCACGCTCGGCGAGCAGAGTGTCGGCGCGTCTGCGGCTCACACGGCGAAACTTAGCCGCTCGCATCCGTGCTCAGCGGGGCTTTCGCTGCGTGGTTCTGTGATCGCGCTCACACACGGATCGCACATACGTTCGTAGGCTGAATACGGCCATGAGTGTTCTCAGAGCGATACCGATCCAAGTCCACGCGGCCCTCGAGGTCGCCGCCGCCCCATTGCTGATCGTCGCGCCCTTCGCGCTCGGCTTCGGCTACCTGGCGGGTGCCCTCAGCATCGCGCTGGGGGTGGCGCTGATCGGCCTCGCCCTCTCCGTTTACGGCGATGCCCAGCGGGGCAACCAGATCCCGCTGACCGCGCACGCCGGCCTCGACTACTCGCTTGCCGCGATCACGATCGCAGTCGGGATCGCGGCGGGGATCGTCGGGGACCTCGTGGCAACAGTCTTTTTGGTCGGGTTCGGCTCCGCGCATCTGGCGCTGACCGCTTCAACGCGGTTCAGTCGCCCGCTCGGGGCTTAACCGCCTACCTCCCATAGACAAAGCAACACACATATCTCTCCTCCCTGATGTACCCCAGAGACGCCCCTCTTCGGAGGGGCGTCTCTATTTGCGGGTTTGCAGGGGATTCGCCCCTAACGAGGGCGACCCCTGTGTATGTCCTAGAGCCCGAGGTGCCAGAGTCGTGCCAGGGTAAGACCGGCTACAACCGGGTCTAACGGGCCGGCTTCGTGCCTGAGAACCCCGGCCGATGGGCAAGAACAAGGTCTCTGATCTCCCATTTCTGCCTTGAGGGACCGCAACGGGGTGTCGGCGCCCGATTCACCGTTGCCCCATCGACGGCGGCGGCGCTCACGGAGGAGAGAGAACGGGGGCGATCGCCGCCGCCGGGAGGCCGGGGATACCTCCGCGTGGAGTACAGGGGTAGATCCCCCGCAGCCGATCGCCGAGGGCCACCCCCGGGCACCGATGGAGTGATTGAACATCTGGGAAGTCATCGGCTGCGAGCCGGCTGGGATCCGCGCACAGACGACCGCTTCAGGCGTTCCATCTGCGCCCTCCCGCTGGTCGGGGAATCGTCCTACGGCCGCAGAGCACCAAGCAAGCCCTGAGACGGTGCACGGAAGGCGGGTGCCCCGGTGCGGCGCCCGCTCTCCATCGGAGCGGAAGCTGGCCGGCTCCCTCGGGTCATCGCGGGAAGTGCTGGCCGCACGCGAAAGGGGCAATGGCGGTTTAACCGGTGTTCCGGCTACTCGCTCACTGCGCGGCCACGCTGCGAAGATAGGCGCATGCCCGCTTCGGACCACAGACGAGATCGAGCCTGGATGCCGAGGACGTCCGTGACGGAGGAAGGTCAACTGGTCGAGCTGCGGGACGGCACGACGGCGTTGATTCGACCGATCGGGCCAGACGACCGCGACCGCTTGAAGGAGGGCTTTGAGAGCGCCAGCCCGGAGTCGATCTTCCTGCGCTTCCTCGCTCCCCAGCCACGGCTCTCGGGTAGCCAGCTCGACTATCTGACTGCGATCGATCACATTCGCCACGAAGCGCTGATCGCGATCGATCCCGAAACCGGCCAGAGCCTCGGCACCGCCCGCTACATCCGCGATCGGAACCACCCCGAGACGGCGGAGTTCGCGGTTGGGGTCGGCGATCGATGGATGCGGATCGGCCTGGGGACGGCCCTGCTCAGGGCGCTCCTGGTCCGCGCTCGCGAGAGCGGGATCATCCGGTTCACCGGCGTGATCCATGCCGACAACACGGCGATCAGGCGCTTGGTGGAGAAGGTCGCGGGACCGTACGAGGCCTCCTCGGCTGGGCAGGGTGCTCTCGAGATAGCGATTGATCTACGGAGGGGACGACGCTTTCCTCCACGCACCGACCGGGAAGTGACTCCGGACCTGGGTCGGAACGCGAGCCGGTAGCCGAGCGGCTCGAGGGACCGCCGCTCGTTTGCGTGAATTCCGGCGCCGGCCCGCGCCTGGCCAGACTCACTGAAAGCGGCTGGTTCACGGCGCCCTGGTGGCGCGTTCGAGAATTCGCCCCACCAATGGCATGTGCGGTGAGCGCACACGTGTCGTTCCTCGAACGGCCAGGCGTTGATCGGGTTGCCACTCCGAACCAGCCCGAGCAGGCGGGGTTCGCCGAGCTCCTCGGCGGACCACTCGTACACGCGTTGCAGTCGCGGGGTGATCACCGCGTAGTCGAGCAATCGGCCGAGCCGATGCTCGTTGGCGATATAGCTCTCGAACGTCTCGGGCGAGCGGATAGCGGTTGGGGAGCACGCGACCCAGTGAGAGAAAAGCCCCCGTCATGCCGAGGCGGGGATCGCCGAGCAGGCGGCCGAGCGGAGCCAACCGTCCCAGCGCCAGACGCGGTGCCCCAACCAGCGAATGCGCGTAGAGGACGCGCACCAGCGCGACGTTCATGAAGAAGCGCTCCGGTGCGCTCTCTGCCTCGGCGAGCTCCCGATACTCCAGGTAGGCGCTCACGATGATCGCGTTGTGGGCCCGGTACCAGTTGCGCGCCGTCGGTGTCCCGACGAACTCCAGCCCTCGGCGTACCGCCTGCGACGACGGCTCCCCGGCCAGACCGCCGGCGAGCGCGACCGCTTCGCATGTGTCCCGCAGCAGGCGCTCGTTCACCGCCCGCCACCATGGGCTGCCGGGCGGCGACGCCTCGAGCGGGTTGAGCACGCCGCGGCGCGCCTGCCAGCGCATGAACGAGAGCGCCGCCCGGCGGAACGGCAGGTGTCGGGGAGCGCGGCCGGTCGGCCCGTGATAGGTCCGCGCGATCAGTGCGAGACGCGCCCTCGGGTCATCCCGCACGGCAGCGACCTGCGCCCGAGCCAAAGCGGCGGCGCTTGCATCCTCGCTCATTCGCGAGTAGTGATACCTGGGGCGAGTCGTCGCAGGTAATGCACTATTCAGCCGGGAGGACGGCGTGACCTAGCCGCGATTCTCCCGATCCCACCAACCGAAGTAGGAGGCGCCGCGAAGCGGCACTTTCGCTTCGCACGAAACCCAGCACCGAACCGTCAGTGCGCCTAATCGCGCATTGGAGCAGCGACCGACTACTGGTAGACCCCGCCGGATCACTGAAGCATTGAGCCGCCTACACCCGGCCACTGGGCCCGGATATGCTCGGAACGTGAAGCTCTACGTCTGCTGGAACACGGTCCAGATGCCCCGCCCGCCGCGCGGGCACCCCTGCCACAACGCCTACAAGGCGCTGCGCGATGCCGGCCACGACCCGGAGGTCATCAAGGTCCGCGGCCT
>JBOGZE010000224.1:0-5846 GCA_050697055.1 Solirubrobacterales bacterium | reverse complement strand
CAGCAGTTCCTCCAGCAGTCGGGCCTCACCCAGGAGGACATCGACGAGCGCGTCCGCCTCCAGGTGATCAGCCAGAAGATCCAGGAGCAGATCACCAACGACACCCCCGAGGTCTCCGACGAGGAGGCGCAGGAGTTCTACGACGCCAACAAGTCCCAGTTCGAGCAGCCCGAGATGCGCGACATCCGGGTGATCCTCAACAACGACCCGGCACAGGTCGAGCAGGCCCTGACCCAGCTCCAGGCCGACAACTCACCGGAGAATTGGAAGAGAGTGGCGGCTGAGCTCTCAACCGATCCCCAGTCAAAGGACAGGGGCGGCGTGCGCAGCGGGGTCGTCCCGGAGACCTTCGAGGAGCCGCTCAACACCGAGATCTTCGAGGCGCCCGAGGGCGAGGTTCAGGGGCCAGTCGAGACCTCGGTTTCCAGCTACGCCTTCCAGGTCGACAGCGTCACCCCGGGCAGCACCACCTCATTCGAGGATGCCTCCGAGCAGATCACGCAGCAGCTTCAGCAGCAGAACGGGCAGGTGGCCTTCACCGCCTTCCTCGCCGATTACCGCGACTACTGGGTCGAGCTGACGACTTGCTCGGATGACTACCTGACCGAGCGCTGCAACAACTTCCGCGGCAACCCCGCGCCCTGCCCGGACCCGAGCCTCACCCCCGAGCAGCAGCAACAGCTGCTTCAGCAGTCCGGTTGCCCACCCCCCGTCTTGACGATCACGCCGGCGCCCCCGGGCACGATCACGGCCTTCCTGCCGACGACCGGCGCCCTGCCCCAGAAGCCCCATCCGGCCGGTACGGACCAGGCGCCAACGCCGTCCCTCCCCGGCGGAGCCGCGGGAACCGTTCCGGGCGGTGCCGGCGCCGGGGCGCCGGTCCCGGTCGGCCAGTAGGCGCCGGCCGAGCTAGCCGCCGGGCGTGGATCGCAGCACCGCCGACTCGCTCGCCCGCCTCGATCAGATCACCCGGCGCCTGCGCCGCGAATGCCCGTGGGACCGCGAGCAGGACGAGCGCTCGATCGTCCCCCATACGGTCGAGGAGGCCCAGGAGGTCGCCGATGCGGCACTCGCCGGCGACGATGGGGCGCTGGTCGGGGAGCTCGGCGACCTGCTCTTCCAGGTCTGGTTCCTCGCCCTGCTCCTGGAGGAGCGCGGGGTCGGCGACCTCGGCAGCGTCGCCGAGGGCCTGACCGAGAAGCTGATCCGCCGTCACCCGCACGTCTTCGGCGAGGTCAAGGCCGAGACCGCCGAGGAGGCGATCGAGGTCTGGCGGCGGGTGAAGCGCGAGGAAAAGCGCGGCGAGGCGCCGTCTGATTGAGTTCGGCGCCGCGTGAGCGCGATCGAGAGCATCCACGGGCGCCAGATCCTTGACTCGCGGGGAAACCCGACGGTCGAGGTCGAGGTCGGCCTCGATTCCGGGGCGGGCGGGCTGGCGGCGATCCCGTCCGGGGCCTCGACCGGCGAGTTCGAGGCGGTCGAGCTGCGCGACGGCGGCGATGCCTGGGGAGGCAAGGGGGTCACCAAGGCCGTCGCCCACGTGAACGGCGAGCTCGCAAAGGAGCTCGGCGGCGCGGACCCCGCCGATCAGAGCGGGCTCGACCGGCGGATGATCGAGCTCGACGGGACCCCGAACAAGGGAAGGCTGGGTGCGAACGCGATCCTCGGCGTCTCACTGGCGGCGGCCAAGGCCGCGGCCGCCGACGCCGGCCGACCGCTGTACGAGCACTTCGACGAGCTCTACGGCGGCGGGGCGGGGGGGGCGCTGGTGATGCCGGTGCCGATGATGAACGTGCTCAACGGAGGCGTCCACGCCGACAACAAGGTCGACTTCCAGGAGTTCATGGTCGTGCCCGCCGGCTCGGACACCTTCGCCGAATGCCTCCGGGTCGGCGCCGAGGTCTTCCACGCGCTCAAGGGAACCTTGCACGAGCGCGGCCTCTCCACCGCCGGCGGCGACGAGGGCGGCTTCGCCCCGGACCTCGCCTCGAACCAGTCGGCGCTCGACTTCCTGATCGCCGCGATCGAGGAGGCGGGCTACGCCCCCGGGGTGGACGTCTCGATCGCCATGGACCCGGCCACCAGCGAGCTTTTCGAGGGAGGCAACTACGTGCTCGAGGCCGAGGGGCGAACTCTGTCGCCCGAGGAGATGACCGACTACTGGCACCAGGTCGTCGATCGCTTCCCGATCGTCTCGCTCGAGGACGGCATGGACGAGGAGGACTGGGAGGGCTGGAAGCTGCTCACCGAGAAGCTCGACGACCATTGCCAGCTGGTCGGCGACGATCTCTTCGTCACCAATCCGGAGCGCCTCCGCCGCGGGATCGAGGAGGGCGTGGCCAACTCGATCCTGGTGAAGGTGAACCAGATCGGCACCCTGACCGAGACCCTGGAGGCGATCAGGATCGCCCGCGAGGCCGGCTACACCGCGGTGATCTCCCACCGCTCGGGCGAGACCGAGGACACGACGATCGCCGACCTCGCGGTCGGCACCGGCGCCGGCCAGATCAAGACCGGCGCCCCCTCGCGCTCGGATCGGGTCGCCAAGTACAACCGTCTGCTGCGGATTGAAGAGGAGCTGGGCGACCGCGCCAGCTTCCCTGGCGCCTCCGTCTTTCGACGTTGAGAGGGCGAGGAATGACGGGGGTAACGGCGAAGCCGTACGCATGGCACGCCCATCCAAGAGGCGGGTTCGGCGCAGGGTCGGGCCGAGCCGGGTCCGCTGGGACCGGATCGGGCGGATCGCCCTGGTCCTGGTGCTCTTCGGGGTGCTGGTCTCCTACCTGAACCCGCTGGTCAACCTCGTCCACGCCTGGAGCGATTCGAAGGCGGGCGAGGAGCGCCTCGCCGAGCTGCGGCAGGAGAATTCCGCGCTGCAGCAGCAGGTGCGTAACGCCTCCAGCCCGCTTACGCTCGAGCGCGAGGCGCGGCGGCTGGGGATGGTTCAGCCCGGCGAGCACGCCTACGTGGTCCGCGGGCTCGACTGACCGCCGTTTAACAACGCGTGGATATGATTCCCGGCTCGCGCGTGGATGCGAGGGTGGTTCAAGGGGGCTCCGTAAGGAGCCACCCGTTTCATCAAAGAGCCACCCGTTTGATGATGGCGCGCGCTTTCTCTGATCTAAGCCCCAGGACCCGATGAGTCGCGCGCCGCAGGGACACTAAGTGTCAACCAGCCAATACCTGCTCGGCACGGGGGAGTTGGTGGTGATCGCCGCCGCTCTCGGTCTCGGGGCCGTTCACGTCCGCGAGCTGCTCGTCCCCGGCTGGCTGGGGGCGATGGCGCGACTCGCCGAGTTCGTGCTCGCGATTTCGGCGCTGGTGGTGATCGCCGAGGTGCTCGGCTTCTTCAAGCTGCTCGACGAGGTCCCGCTGGTGCTGGCCTCGGTGGCCGTCGGCCTCGGGGCAGCCTACCTGGCGCGACGCCGTGAAAAGCCCCACGGCGTGAAGCCCGAGGTAAGCCCGATCCACTTGATGACCGCGATCGCGGTCGCCGCTGCCGCGCTCGTCGTCGCCCACTGGGCCCAGCCGGCCCAGCAAAGCATGGACATCGGCATGTACTTCCAGGACACCACCTGGTACCACATGTCGTTCTCGGCGCGGTTCGACCAGACGGGAGAGGTCGGGCCCCTCCACTTCACCGATCCGCTCAAGCTCGCGGCCTGGTTCTACCCGCAGAACTCCGAGCTTCTCAATTCGATCGGGATCGTCGCCCTCGACAACGACTTCCTCTCGACCCTGATCAACCTCGGCTGGCTGGCGCTCTCCCTGCTCGCCGCCTGGTGCATCGGCCGTCCCTACGCGATCGGCGCCGCTACGGTGCTCGGCGCCGCCGTCGTCCTCGACTCCGAGATGCTGGTTGCCTCCCAGGCGGGCAACGCCCCGAATGACATCGCCGGGCTGTTCTTCCTCCTGGCGACGCTTGCCTTTCTCGTCAACGGCGCCGCCACCTCGGGCGCCCGTCTGGCCAGCGCTCCCGTCAGCGAGGGGCCCGGCGTTGCCCCGATGGAGCGCGCGGTCGAGGCTCGAGCGGAGGCCCCGCCGGCGCCCCCCAGCCCCGGCCTCGCCGGGATCGGCACCGGCCCCCTCTTCCTCGGCGGGCTGGCGGCGGGTCTTGGGATCGGCACCAAGATCACCCTGCTCGCCGCCCTCGGCGTGCTCACGATTGGACTTGCCGTCCTCGGCGGCCGGCGCGGCTGGCTGCACACGCTGGGCGTCTGGCTCGGCGGCATGACGATCACCGCGGGCTTTTGGTACGGGCGCAACCTCGTCCATGCTGCCAACCCCTTCCCCCAGGTGGGCAAGCTCGGCCCGATCGACCTGCCGGGACCCGAGCAGGTGCACCTCTACCCTCGCGAGCCCCACAAGCTGAGCGAGTACTACAACGACCCGCACGTCTGGCAGGACGTCTTCTTCCCCGTCCTACACGATCGGTTGGGGCCGCTGTGGCCGGTGATCCTCGCATTTGTCGCCTTCGGGCTCATGGCCGCGCTGGTCTGGGGCGGCAGCCGGGTGATCCGGCTGCTGGCGATCACCGGGATCGTCGCCGGGATCGCCTACGTCTTCACTCCCCTGACGGCTTCGGGCGAGCTCGGCGACGCCCGCGGGTTCGACGCCAACCTTCGCTACGTCGCGCCCTCCCTCGTGATCGCCTTCACCCTCGTGCCGCTGATCCCGAGGCTGCGGCACGGGCCCTGGCCCTGGGTGCTGATCGGGTTCTTCGCCATCCTCGTGGCCCAGGGCACGATCACCGAGGCGAGTTGGAGTGACAAACATCTGAAGGAGTCGCTGCAGCTGGCCGCGATCGTCGTCGCGGTTCCGGCGGTGCTGGTCGCCCTCTCCCGCTTCGGCACTCACCGCGGGATCCTGGTCGCCTTTGCCCTTGCCGCCTTGGTGGTGACCGTGGCCCTCGGACGCACCCAGGAGGAGCAGTACCTCGACCATCGCTACAGCGCCAGTGTGGCGCCTCCGCTCACCGGTGGCTTCCGCGCCTCGCCGGAGTGGGTTCCGTTGCAGAAATTCGGCCGTAATACCACCGACGCCCGGATCGCCGTCGTCGGTCGCGCCGGTGCCTTCGGTCAGTACTTCTTCTACGGCACCGATCTCTCCAACTGGGTCCAATACCCCGGGCGCCACCTGCGTCGCGGCACCTTCCGGCCGATCGACACCTGCTACGGCTGGCGCACCCAGATCAACGAGGGCGACTACGACTACATAGTCACCACCCCGCGGCTCAACCAGTTGGAGACCACCCCTCCTCCGGAGAACGCCTGGACCGGAAGGGACAAGAACGCCGAGGTCATCGTCCGCTCGGGGCCGGCGCGCATTTTCAAGGTCAACGGCCCGCTTGACCCGACCACCTGCCCGGAGCTTGGCGAGGCTGCGCACGCGTGAGCTTCGGCGAGTACCTGGCCGGCTCGCTCGAGCTGATCGCGGTCGCAGCGGCGATCGCGTTCGCCGCCGTGCGACTGCGTAACCGCCTGCTGCCGGGCTGGTCCGGCGCCTCGGCCCGGCTGACGGAGGCGGTGCTCGGCCTCTCCCTCCTGGTGGTGACCCTGGAGTTGATCGGCGTCGTCGGTCTCTACCGGCCGGGTTGGGTGCTGGCCGGAGCGCTGGTGGCCGGTGTCGGGGTCGGGCTCGCCGCGGGCCGCCCGGGCGAGGGCCTGGCGCTCCCGGCGCCCGCGGTGGCGCCGTACGCGATCGCGGTCGCGGTCGCCGGCGCCCTCCTGGTGGCGGCCCACTGGGCGATGCCGACCCAGACCGGGCTCGACATCGGCATGTACCTGCCGAACACCACCTGGCACAACGCCCCGTTCGCCGCCCGCTTCGTCCAGGACGCCCAGGTG
>JBOGZE010000223.1:0-8539 GCA_050697055.1 Solirubrobacterales bacterium | reverse complement strand
ATCGACGGCCTCAGCAGCGCCGGGTCCCTTGCGGAAGCATTGAGAGGCGTTAACGCTCGGGGGTCCTTGAGAAAAGCGGCGTAGGTCGGGCGGGTGACGCCGCGGGGGGCCCCATCCGAGAACGCATCCGCGCCCGCAGGATGGGGGACCCTCATCTAACGGGTGGCTCCTCGGCTTCGCCTACGGAGCCTCCTCGCATAACAGGACCCGTGGCCCGATACATCCGCGTTGTCGGTCCCTTCACCCTCGCCTTTGCGATCACGATCGCCCTGGCGATGGCTCAGACGCTGCTGGATCCCGGGCTATCGACGTTCTGGGACCGCACGATCGGCAACCAGGCGGGCCGCGACTCCCCCTTCAGCGTCTGGGGCCAGGAGCCCTCGCTGGAGTGGCTACACATCGCGGTCAAGGCGGCCGTGGTCGGCCTCGCCGTCCTGGTCGCGTTCGTCCCCCGGCGGCGCGACCCGGTGACGGTGGCGGCGCTGGGGGCGGCGGTCTTGATCGCCCTCCAGCTCACTGTCGATCACTGGTTCTACCTCTACCTCCCGTGGTTCCTCCCGTTCCTGTTCGTCGCCCTACTCGCTCGCCGGGACCAGGATCTGTTCGATAGACCGCGCCAGCCCGTCGTCGCCGACATCGATTAGGGCGCCCATCACCCAAACGTCGTCATCGGCGGTCTCGAAGCGGATCGGCATCTGGGTCCGGAATGCCTCCAACGCCTGCTCGCGACGGACCCCGATGATGCCGGCCCGGGAGCCGGTCATACCGACGTCGGTGATGTAGGCGGTCCCGCCGGGAAGCACTCGCGCGTCGGCGGTCGGGACGTGGGTGTGCGTGCCCAGCATCGCCGCCGCCCGGCCGTCGAGGTGCCATCCCATCGCCACCTTCTCGCTGGTGAGCTCGGCATGGAAGTCGACGATCACCGCGTCGGCACGCCCGCTGAGCTCATCCAGGATCCGGTCGGCCTCCGGAAAGGGCGATATCTCGACCTCGAGGTGGAGGCTGCCGCTGAGGTTGAGCACCGCGACCTTCATCCCGCCGGCGTCGACGATCGTGAGGCCACGGCCCGGGTTCGAATCGGGGAAGTTCGCGGGACGGACGATGCGCGCCTCGGCCTCGAGATACGGGTAGACCGCGCGATGGCGGTAGGCGTGGTTGCCGAGGGTGATCGCGTCGGCGCCTGCGGCGAAGACCTCCTTGGCGGTCTCCTCGGTGATCCCGACGCCCCCGGCGGCGTTCTCCGCGTTGATGATCACCAGCTCGGGCTTGTGCGCCTCCCGCAGCGAGGGCATCGTCGCCGCGAGGCCCTCGCGCCCGGGCTTGCCGACGACGTCGCCGATGAAGAGGACGCGCATCCGGGCCGCAGCGTACCCGTGAGCCGAACCACTAGCTTTTCCGCGATGAGTGAGGCGCGCACCCGGCGAGGGCGCTCAAGCCAGCCCGTGCTCGAGGTGTGTGACATCTCGATGAGCTACGGCGAGCGCCGCGCCCTCCGCGAGGTCAGCTTCGAGGCCGCGAAGGGCGAGCTCCTCGCGGTGGTCGGCCCCAACGGCGCCGGCAAGACCACTCTCCTGGCGATCCTCGCCGGGATCAACCCGCCGGACTCCGGCCAGGTCTCGGTCGCCGACGGCGAGGTCGGCTGGGTGCCACAGCAGGCGGCGCTCTACCGCCGGCTGACGGTGGCCGAGAACCTGCGCCTCTTCGCCCGACTCGAGGGCGCCGGCGATCCCGATGCCTTGGTCGAGGCGATGCTCGAGCAGACCGGTCTCGCCGATCGCCGCGACGATCAGGTCTCGACCCTCTCCGGTGGCAACCAGCAGCGGATCAACATCGCGATCGGTCTGCTCGCCCAGCCCCAGGTCCTGCTCCTCGACGAGCCCAGCGCCGGCCTCGATCCCGGGCAGCGGATCAGGCTCTGGGAGTTCGTCGCCGGCCTCTCCGCCGGCGGCAC
This sequence comes from Solirubrobacterales bacterium, assembly GCA_050697055.1. Classification (GTDB taxonomy): domain Bacteria; phylum Actinomycetota; class Thermoleophilia; order Solirubrobacterales; family 70-9; genus CAVVYV01. Next base: position 6,588 of record JBOGZE010000223.1, on the reverse strand, counting down.
CGCGGTGATCTACTCGACCCACCAGATCGAGGAGGCGAGCCACTACGGCGATCGGCTGCTGGTGCTCGCCGACGGCGAAGCGCTCTTTGACGGGACCTTCGCGGCGATGCGCCGCGCGGCCGGCGCCCGCGGCGCCACCGACCCGGAGGCCGACTTCGTCAAGTTCCTGAGCAAGCGCGGCCATTGATGCACGACCCCGGCTGATGCGCTGGCTTCTGCTCAAGGACCTGCAGATCCTGCGGCGCTCGCCGCTGCTGACCGCGCTCCTGGTGATCTATCCGATCGTGCTCGCGGTTCTCATCGGCTTCGCGATCTCTCGCGGGCCGGAGAAGCCCAGCGTCGCGTTCCTCAACCAGCTCCCCCCGGACGAGTCGTCCCTGGGAATCGGCGGCGGCGGCTTCAGCCAGGAGGACGCGTTCCGCGAGCTCTGCGACCGGGTGGACTGCGTCAGGGCCTCGAGCAAGGACGACGCTCTGCAGAAGGTCCGCGACGGCCAGGTGCTGGCGGCGCTGATCGTGCCGGCGGACTTCGTCGACAAGCTGCAGGCGCAGCTCAGCGGAGCGGGGCTCGAGTCCGCCGACGTCGAGGTCTATGTCAACGAGGACGACCCGGTGAAGGCGCGCCTGGTCGACGACCGGATCCGCGCCCTGCTCACCGAGGCCAACCTGATCCTCTCGGATCGGGTCTCCACGGAGCTGCTCCGCTACCTGGAGCTCCTCACCGCGGGCGGGGAGTTCGAGATCCCGCTGCTTGGTCAGACAATCCAGGTGCTCGGCCTGAAGAACGCAGAGAACATCCTCAGGTCGGTGCAGGCCGAGCTGCCGCCGGGGGCGCAGCGCCAGGCCGTCGAGGCGGTGATCCGGTTCGCCGATCTCGCCCGCCGCAACCTCGGCTTTGCCGATCCCCTGCTCTCCTCGGTGGCCGAGCCGATCGCGGTCGACAAGCAGGTCGTCCAGGGCGACGTGCCGCCGCTCGACACCTTCGCGATCTCGGTCGCGATCGCGGTCACCCTGATGTTCGTCACCGTGCTCCTGGTCGCCGGCTCCCTCGCCCTGGAGCGGGAGGAGAACACCTTCACCCGGCTCACCCGGGGGCTGATCGGCCGAACCGCGCTGCTGGTGGAGAAGATCGGGCTGGGCACAATCGCCTCGCTGGTGGTCGCGGTCGTCCTCCTCGGGGTGCTGGAGGTGTTCGTCTCGCTGCAGTGGGAGCGCGCCCACCTCTTCTTGGTGGCGATCATTCTCTCCGGAGCCGGGTTCGCGGCGATGGGATCGGCAATCGGGGTCGCCGCCCGCGAGGTCCGCGCCAGCGCCCTGCTCGCCTTCGCCCTCGCGCTGCCGATCGCCTTCCTCTCCCTGGTCCCCTCCGGAACGGTCAGCGAGACCCTCTTCGACGGTATCCGGATCGTCACCGGCGCCTTCCCCTTCCGTCCCGCGCTCGACGCCCTGTCGGCGGCGCTCTCCTCGGGCGGCCCCGACCTCGCCCCACCCCTGGTACACCTGGCCCTGCTGACCGCGGCTTACCTGCTGATCGCGCGCTTGGCGCTCCGGCGTTTCGCGTAAGCGCTGTTCGCGCGGGGGGCACCGCCGTGACAGGACCCGCGCGCCCAGCGGTCATCTGAACCGCCCGTAGAATCAGAGACGTGAGTTTTCCGGCAACAAGACTGCGCCGCCTGCGCCGTACCAAGCCGCTCCGCGAGCTGGTCCGCGAGACCCAGCTCTCGGCCGAGCATCTGGTCCAGCCGCTGTTCGTAACGGCGGGCGAGGGGGTCCGTGAGGAGGTCGAGTCGATGCCCGGAATCGAGCGCCTCTCGATCTCTGAGCTGGTCGCGGAGGCGACCGAGCTGGCGGCGGTTGGCGTCCGTGCCGTCCTTCTCTTCGGCCTCCCCGCCACCAAGGACGAATCGGCGAGCGAGGCCTACGACGACGAGGGCGTGATCCAGATGGCGGTCCGGGCGCTGAAGGAGGCACATCCCGAGATCGTCGTGATCACCGACGTCTGCCTCTGCGAGTACACCTCGCATGGCCACTGCGGGGTGATCGTCAACGGCGAGGTGGACAACGACGTCACCATCGAGCTGCTGGCGAAGACCGCGATCTCGCACGCCGTCGCCGGCGCCGACGCGGTCGCCCCCAGCGACATGATGGACGGCCGGGTCGGGGCAATCCGCTCGCAGCTCGACGAGGAGGGGCACTCCGGCATCCCGATCGTCGCCTACAGCGCCAAGTACGCGTCCGCCTTCTACGGGCCCTTCCGCGAAGCCGCCGACTCCACCCCAGAGTTCGGCGATCGCCGCGGCTACCAGATGGATCCGGCGAACGCCGACGAGGCGGTCCGCGAGGCGCAGCTCGACCTCGAGGAGGGTGCCGATGTGCTGATGGTGAAGCCGGCGCTGCCCTACCTCGACGTGGTCCGACGGGTGAAGGAGGCGACCGGCGCCCCGGTGGCCGCGTACCACGTCTCCGGCGAGTACTCGATGCTGAAGGCGGCGGCCGCCAACGGCTGGCTCGATGAGCGGGCCGCGGCGATGGAGTCGCTGACCGCGATCCGCCGCGCCGGCGCCGACATCATCGTCACCTACTACGCCAAAGACGCCGCCGCCTGGCTCGCCGAGGAGGCGGCCCGGCGTTGAACCGTTCCGCAGACGGGATCACGACCGCGGAGGCTCGGCCAAAGCTGCGCTCGCGAGCGGGGGGCGCGGCGGTGCCGCTCGACGCCACCGACAGGCGGTTGATGAACCTCCTGCAGTCGAGTTTTCCCCTGGAGGCGGAGCCCTTCCACCTGGTCGGCGCCGAGGCCGAGCTCGACCCGGATGAGGTGATGTCGCGAGCCCAGCGGCTGCTGGACGAGCGGATCATCCGCGAGATCACCCCGATCTTCGACACACGCGCCCTCGGCTACAGCTCGATGCTGGTTGCCGCAAAGGTCGATTCAAAAAACCCCCACCGGGCCGCGCAGATCATCAACTCCCACCCGGGCGTCTCCCACAACTACCTGCGAACCCACGAGTTCAACCTCTGGTTCACGATCGCTACTCCGCCAGATTCAAGGCTGGGGCTCGAAGGGACGCTGGGTGTTCTTCAGGACCTGACCGGCGCCAGCTCGATCCGCCAGCTGCCCACCCTGATCCTCTTCAAGATCAACATGAACCTGGAGATGGAGGGCGGCACCGAGAAGCTCGCCGCGGCGGCCGCGGCGGTCCCGCCCCGCGAGCTCGAGCGCCAGCCCTACGACGACCGCGACATCGCCGTGATCCGGGCGCTGCAGGGTCCGATGGCCGTCACCAGTCGCCCCTACGACGAGGCCGCTGCCGCGGTTGGGATGAGCACCGGCGACTTCCTCGAGCACCTGCGCGGGATGGTCGATCGCAAGCTGCTCCGCCGGGTGGCGGCGATCCTCTACCACCGCCGCGCCGGCTTCTCGGCCAACGGGATGGGGGTCTGGCGGGTTCCCGAGGAGCGGATCCCCGAGGTCGGAGCCCGGATGGCAGGGGTGCGCGGAATCTCCCATTGCTACCAGCGCCCCACCTACGAGGACTGGCCCTACAGCGTCTTTACGATGGCCCACGGTCGCTCGAAGGAGGAGTGCGACGCGATCCTCGACAGGATCGCCGACGAGCACGATCTGCATGGGCCCGACCGCGCGGTCCTCTACTCGTCCACCGAGTTCAAGAAGGTTCGCCTCCACTACTTCACGGACGACTACGCCGCCTGGGAGGCGGAGAACACATAGGCCGGTCCGAGGAGCTGTACGACCGGGCCCTCGAACTGCTCCCAGGTGGAGTGAACTCGCCGGTCCGGGCGATGGGCTCGATCGGCCGGGACCCGATCTTCATCGAGCGCGGCGAGGGCCCACACGTCTGGGGCGTGGACGGCAACCGCTACGTCGACTGGGTCTGCTCCTGGGGGCCGCTGATCCTCGGGCACGCTCACCCCGCCGTGGTCGAGGCGGTGACGAAGGCGGCCGCCTCCGGCACCAGCTTCGGGGCGCCGACCGAAGGGGAGATCGAGCTGGCAGGGCAGGTTGTCGCCCGCTTCGACTCGGTGGAGATGATCCGGATGGTCAACTCTGGCACCGAGGCGGCGATGAGCGCCATCCGCCTCGCCCGCGCCGCCACCGGGCGGGAGCGAATCCTCAAGTTCGCCGGCGCCTACCACGGGCACGTCGACGGGCTCCTGGTCGAGGCCGGCTCCGGGATGGCGACCGCCGGCGTCCCCGCCAGCCCGGGGGTGCCGGAGTCGCAGGCCGCGAGCACGGTGGTGGTGGCCTGGAACGACTCGGCGGCCCTCGAGCGAGCGATCGGCGAGCACAGCTTTGCCGCGATCCTCGCCGAGCCGATCCCCGCGAACATGGGGGTGGTGCCGCCCGCGGACGGCTTCCTCGCCTTCCTCCGGGAGGCCGCCGATTCCAACGGCGCCCTGCTGGTGCTCGACGAGGTGATCAGCGGCTTCCGGGTCGCCCGGGGCGGAGCTCAGGAGCTGCTCGGGGTAAGCGCCGATCTGACGATCATGGGCAAGGTCCTGGGAGGCGGGCTCCCCGCGGCGGCCTACGGCGGGCCCCGCGAGCTGATGGAGCGGGTGGCGCCGGCGGGCGATGTCTACCAGGCGGGCACCCTCTCCGGGAACCCGCTCGCGGTCGCCGCCGGGCTGGCGACCCTCGCCCAGCTCGACCCCGCCGCCTACGGGCGGCTGGCGGAGATCACCGAGGAGCTCGCCGCCGGGCTGCGCGAGGCCGCCGCCGAGCGCCCCGTCCAGATCGCATCGGTCCCCGGCGTGCTCACGGTGTTCTTCAGCGCCGAGCCCGTCCGCGACTTCGCAGGCGCCTCGGCCTCCGACGCGGACGGCTACGCTCGTTTCTGCCGAGCACTGCTCGACCGCGGCGTCTACCCGCCGCCCTCGCAGTTCGAGGCCTGGTTCCCCTCGCTCGCGCACGACCCCGACTCGATTGGCCAGACTCTCGAGGCCGCCCCCGAGGCGTTCGACGAGGCCCTTCCCGGTTAACCTCGCCGCCGATGCGCGATTCGTCTGCCTCCCTCGACCCCCTGGCGGCACTCCTCCGCGACGGCAAGACGCTGATCTCCTCGCTCGTCCGCGACCCGCTGGAGGAGGCCGCGCTCGGGGCGCTCGCCGCCGCCGGGCCCCGCGCCGCCGATAACCGCGACGACTACCTGCTGCTGGTCGAGGCGATCCGCGAGGGCTACCTGCTCCACTACGGAAGCCCGCGGCTGATCGAGGCGGCCGATCCCGACCTGCGGCTGCTCGCGGGCGACTTTCTCTATGCCCTCGGGCTCGAGCGGCTGGCTGCCCTTGGCGACCTGGAGGCGGTGCGCGAGCTGGCGGACCTGATCAGCCTCTCCGCCCAGCTGCACGCGGAAGACGGCGGCCCCGACGCTGCCACCCCCAAGGTCCTTTGGCTCGCCTCGGCGACCGCGGTCGGCGCGGGAGGTAACGAAGCGTTCGAGCAGGGCAAGGAGGCTCTCCGGAATGGCGGTGACGGGACGACCGAATTGCTCGCCGCCGCCGTCTCCGAGATGGCGGCGGGGGCCGGCATTGAGGACGCTCTGGCGCGCGCATCCGAGGCGATAGGCTTCGCCGCCGAGTACCTCTCGGACCGTGGCTGATAAAGGCAACGACAAGCAGGGGGCACCGAAGCGGCTGGAGAAGCCGAAGCCTCCGGGGTACTTCGAGGGCGAGTCGATGACACGCCGCAGCGCCTTCGCCGCCGCCGGCGTTGCGATCGGCGGGGTCGCCGGAGCGGTGATCGTCCTCCCGGCGGTCGGCTTTGCCGTGGCGCCCCTGTTCGAGGAGGAGGAGGAGCGCTGGCAGGCGGTGGGCGCGACCTCGCTGTTCGGGCCGGATACCTACAAGGCGGTGGTCTTCACCATGGTCGAGGGGATCGGCGAGGCGGGCAAGACGACCGCCTACGTGCGCCAGGGAAATCCGGAGATCACCGAGGGGCAGTCGAAGTATCCGCCCGAGAGCCCCGACGAGTACATCGCGATCTCCACCCGCTGCGCGCACGTCGGCTGTCCGGTGCGCTTCGTCGCGGCCGGGGGCAACTTCATCTGCCCCTGCCACGGCGGCGTCTACGGCTTCCTCGGCGAGCGGATCGGCGGGCCCCCGGTCCGGCCGCTCGATCGCTTCCAGACCCGGGTCGTCAACGGTCAGGTCGAGCTCGGACCCCGCTTCAGCGTCACCTCGGAGCTCGACCCGGTGCGCGCCCGGGACCCGGGTGAGTTCACCGGCGGCATCTGGAACGTCCTCTATCCGCCCCGGCCCTCGGTGCCGCCGCCACCGTAAAGATGCCGAAGGTTCCCCCGCCCAGACGGTTTCGGCGCCCCCAGAAGCCGGGCGAGCGCGGAAACGGCCTCGGCGGCAACGGGGCGAGCCCGGTGGACGCCGCGAAGGAGGCGGGCGGGGACGTCGTCGGCTGGCTCGAGGAGCGCGCCGGCGCCGGCGGCTTCCTTACCGGGATGCTCTTCCGCAAGGTGCCGAAGGGCACCAACTGGTTCTACACGCTCGGCTCGGCCACCCTCTTCGCCTTCGCCGTGCAGGCCGTCACCGGCGTCTTCCTGGCGATGTACTACAC
>JBOGZE010000222.1:0-3147 GCA_050697055.1 Solirubrobacterales bacterium | reverse complement strand
AGGGCTGGTAGCTCCCGTCGGCGTTCTGCTCGCCGCGCGAGCGACCCGCCACGACCTCTTCCTGATCAGCACCCGAGCCGCCGGCCGGGTCGCCGGGCAGCGGCACGTTGTTTGAGGGGGTCAGGTCGCCAATCGCGACCGTGCCCTGACCATGCGGGTTAGCGCCATTGAGGGGCGGCTGGTAGCCGCCCCCGCCGGGAACCCCGGCGGCGGGGGTCGAGCCCCCTTTGGACAGTTGTTCGGTGGCAGTGGACGCCTCGCGGGGATCGGAGCGCATAGCGAAGGCGAATGTGCGGCTCCGATAGCCTCGCCGCGATGTCCGCCCAGGAGCTCACCAGCGTCGACGGCTCGATCACCGAGACCGTAGACGCCAGGATCCCGCCGGGTGACGACGGCCTCCTGCGGGGCGATGGCGTCTTCGAGGTGATCCGGCTCTACCAGGGGGTTCCGTTCGCCCTCGGCGACCATCTCGACCGGCTGCAACGCTCGGCCGCGGCGATCGAGCTGCCTGTGGACCGCGACGCCCTCGAACGGGAGATCCCACCCTTGCTCGAGCGCTTCGGCGAGGCCGACGGCCAACTACGGATCGTGATCACCCGCGGCGGCCGACGGCTGCTGTTCACGGAGATGCTGCCGCCGCACGCCGACACCGTCACGCTGGCGACCGTCACCCACACTCCGACCGAGATCCTTACCGGGGTCAAGTCGCTCTCCTATGCCGGCAACATGCAGGCGACCCGGCTGGCCCAGCGCAAGGGCGCGGACGAGGCAGTCCTCGTTCGCCCCGATGGCGTCGTGCTCGAGGCGCCGACCTCGACGATCTTCTGGGTGTCAGCCGAGGGCGGTCTGCGAACGCCCTCGATCCAGAGCGGCATCCTCGAGTCGATCACTCGAGCCCGGATCGCCCGCGAGCTCCACGTCGAGGAGGGCGAGTGGCTGCTCGACGACCTGCGTGGCGCACACGAAGCCTTCCTCGCCTCGACCACCCGCGAGGTACAGGCGGCGTCGGCGCTCGACGGGAAGACGCTGCCAGATTGCCCGGGACGGCGCACACAGGAGGCAATCGAGGCCTTCGCCTCCGCTCTGGATCGTGAGCTGTGACACTCGACCTCGACAGACCGTGGATTTCCAGCTGAACGACGAGCAGCGACTGATCGCCGATTCGGCGCGCGAGTTCTGCGATCGCGAGATCGCCCCGCGGGTGCGCGAAAACGACCGCGCGGGGCGCTTCGACCGCGAGCTGGCGAGCAAGCTCGGCGAGGTGGGGTACCTCGGGGCGCCGGTCGCCGAGGAGTACGGCGGCCGCGGCCTCGACTACCTGGGCTACGGGCTGATCGTCGAGGAGGTCGGCCGCGCCGACTCCTCGGCGCGAACGGTGGTCTCGGTGCAGACCTCGCTCGTCTGCGGCTCGATCGAGAGATGGGGAACGGAGGAGCAGAAGCGAGAGTGGCTGCCCCGGCTCTGTTCGGGCGAGGCTCTCGGCTGCTTCGCGCTGACCGAGCCGGACTTCGGATCCGACGCCGCCAGCCTCCGCACCCGCGCCAAGAAGACGGACTCCGGCTGGTCGATCACGGGCAACAAGATGTGGATCTCGATGGGAAACGTGGCCGAGGTGGCGCTGGTCTTTGCCCAAACCGACCCGGAGCGCAAGCACAAGGGGCTCGCCTGCTTCCTGGTGCCGACCGCCAACGACGGCTACAGCTCCCAGGAGATCCACGGCAAGCTCGGCCTACGGGCCTCCGACACCGCCGAGATCTCCCTCGACGAGGTCGCGGTCTCCGCTGACGCAATCCTGGGGGGGGTCGGCGACGGCTTCAAGGTGGCGATGTCAGCCCTCGATGGCGGGCGCTACAGCGTCACCGCGGGCTGCGTCGGCATCTGTGACGGCTGCGTCGACGCCTCGGTCACCTACGCCAAGGAGCGCAAGCAGTTCGGAGTGCCGATCGGGAGCTTCCAGCTGGTCCAGGAGCTGATCGCCGAGATGGTGGTGAAGCGCGACGCCGCCCGGATGCTGGTCTGGAGGGCCGGCGAGCTCAAGGACCGAGGCGAGCCGAACACGATCGAGACCTCGATCGCCAAGTACTACGCCACCGAGGCGGCGGTCGAGTGCGCCAACGCGGCGATCCAGGTGCATGGCGGCGCCGGCTACGTCGACGACTACCCGGTCGAGCGCTATCTGCGCGACGCGCGGGTGACCACCCTCTATGAGGGCACATCGCAGATTCAGAAGCTGATCATCGGTAGGGGCGCCACCGGCATCAACGCGATCACCCCGCCGATATCCGAGGGCGCTCCGCAGATGCGAGGGCGCTCCGATCAGGAGCGACCCGTTTAGTGAGGGAGGAGCGACCCGATTAATGATGGCTGAGCTCGTTAAGTCCTCCGTCGACGGCCGGGTGGCTCTCTGCCGCCTAAATCGGCCCGAGGCCCGAAACGCCCTCTCCCCCGGGCTACGCCAGGATCTGGTCGAGGCGGTCGCGGGCTTTGACGCCAAGGAGGACGTGCACTGCATCGTGATCGCCGGCGACGACGAGGCCTTCGCCGCCGGCGCCGACGTCAAGGCCCTGAGCGAGCACCGGATCGGCGACGAGCTCAGCCCCACCGAGTCCTTCTGGCGCCGGATGGCCTCGATCCGCACCCCGATGATCGCCGCGGTCTCCGGCTGGGCGCTGGGCGGCGGCTGCGAGCTGGCCCTGCTCTGCGACATGATCGTCGCCTCCGAGAGCGCCGAGTTCGGCCAGCCGGAGATCACCCTGGCGATCATTCCCGGCGGTGGTGGCACCCAGCGCCTGGCGAGGACGATCGGCAAGGCCCGTGCGATGGAGCTGGTGCTCACTGGCCGCCGCTTCAGCGCCAAGGAGGCGCTGGAGATGGGCCTGGTCAACGAGGTGACGGGCAAGCGCGACTGGCTGGAGAAGGCGATGGAGCTGGCCCAGGTTGTCGCCCGGCGCCCGCAGCTGGCGGCGAGGCTGGCGAAGGAGGCGATCCTGACGGCCGAGGAGACCGGTCTGACCGCGGGCGTCGAGGCCGAGCGCCGCCTGTTCGGGGTCGCGATGGCGACCGAGGATCGGGTCGAGGCGATGCAGGCCTTCCTCGAGAAACGCCGGCCGGACTTCCACGGGCGCTAGCCGGCGCGTGGCGAAGCTC
>JBOGZE010000221.1:0-1510 GCA_050697055.1 Solirubrobacterales bacterium | reverse complement strand
GCCGCGGACGGTGACGAGGTGGCGGGCGAGGTCGATCGAGACCGGGCCCGACTCGATCGCGACCCCATCGCCACCCGAGCGGTCGAGCTCGCGGCGGCGAAGCTGGGCGCGTACCCGGCCGAGCAGCTCGCGGACGGAGAAGGGTTTGGTGACGTAGTCGTCGGCACCCACCTCCAAGCCGACCACCTTGTCGACTTCCGCGTCCTTGGCGGTCAGGAGGATGATCGGCACCGGGCTCCGCGACCTCACCTCGCGGCAGATGTCGAGGCCGCTCTTCCCCGGCATCATGATGTCGAGGATCAGCAGGTCGAAGTGATCGTCAGAGAGCTTGCCCTCGGCGGCCTCGCCGTCGGCCGCCAGGGTGACCTCGAAGCCCTCCTGCTCGAGCGCATAGCCGACCGACTCGCGCACCGAGGACTCGTCGTCGACGACGAGGATGCGGCTGACTGGCGGCGGCGGTGGCATCAGGACATTCTCCCTAGGCGACAGGGGTCTGGGTCGGCTTGGCGGCGTTCAGGCGCACCCAGAAGGTGCTTCCCGCGCCCGGCTCGGAGCGAAGCCCGATCTCCCCGCCCATCACGTCGACCATCCGTTGCGCGATCGAGAGCCCGAGGCCGAAGCCCTCGCCCGAGAGCGTCGCGCTGCCCCGGTAGAAGCGCTCGAAGACCCGATCCTGCTCTTCGGCGGGGATTCCCTTCCCGGTGTCCTCGACCTCGATCGTCACGGCTCCACCCTCGCCCCGGCTCGCCCGAAGGCTAACGACCCCGGGGGGAGGGGTGTTGTTGCAGGCGTTGGAGAGCAGCCCGATCAGCACCTGAAGCAGCAGCACCCCGTCGCCGACGGCGACCAGATCGGGCTCGATGCCGCCGTGAACCTCGATCCCCTCCGGCGCGTCCACCGAGGACAGCGCTTCTTCGGCCGCCAGGGAAACGTCCACCACCTCCGCCTCCTGGCGCTCGTCGGCCGCCTCCACCCTGGCGAGGGTGAGCAGCGATTGCATCAGCCGGGTCATCCGCTCGGCGTCGTGGGCGAGGCTGCGGAGGAAGCGCTCACGGGCGTCCGGGTCGTCCTTGGCCCCGCCTCGAAGGACCTCGATCGCGCTCGAGATTCCGGCCAGCGGGTTGCGGAGCTCGTGCGCGGCGTTGGAGACGAACTCGCGCTCGGCCCGCTCGCGCCTGAGCTCCTCGGTGCGGTCGCGGACCACCATCAGCACGCCGTGCTCGGCGGCCACCCGGCGCGCCTGCACCCCGTAGACCCGGCTGTCGATCGAGAGCACCGGAATCTCGTCGGAGCCCTCCTCGGCGGCGCGGCGCAGCGCGGGGATCAGGGCGGCGGCGGGCCGGCCGTTGCGAACCAGGCGCCCGGCGGCCGGGTTGTTGAAGCGGACCTCGCCCTCCTCGCCGACCACGATCACCGCCTCGGTGAGCCCGTCGAAGATCGCCGAGAGGCGGTCGCGCTCGGTCGCCAGCATGTCGAAGCTGTCGCGCAGCGCCCGCCGCATCGTGTCGAG
>JBOGZE010000220.1:0-1551 GCA_050697055.1 Solirubrobacterales bacterium | reverse complement strand
AGTCGAGGTCGTGTTCGCGATTGCAGCCCACTACTTTCCGCGCCTCGCCGAGGCCTCGGAGTCCAGCGAAGCGCAGGGCTAGATCGGACTAACCCCAAGTTCCCCCGACACCTTCGGGGTTGAACTGCACGCCTTGAAGTCGGACGCCCCCGGCCTGCAGGCCGGGGGCGTCCGCGCGCCTTCCCAAAGTCCGTCGTCGACCAAGAAAACCGACCTCGAAGGAGGCGCGGATGACGCATGATGACGTGCTGTTCGGCTACCGCCTGCGGCTCTTCACCTTGGCCGAGGAGCTCGGCAACGTCTCGGAGGCCTGCCGGCAGATGGGGGTCTCTCGCTCCACCTACTACGACTGGAAGCCGAAGCTCTGCCGCTACGGCCTCGACGGCCTCCGGGTGCGCGAGCGACGGCGCCCTCGGATGCCCAACCAGATCGGCCCCCACCTGGAGTTCCGGATCATCGCCTTCTCGCTCGGGCACCCGGGCTTCGGGGCAAGGCGGATCTCCGCCGAGCTTCGCCGGCCGAAGTGGGGCGGCATCCGGGTCTCCGAGCACGGCGTCTGGCTGGTCTTGCGCCGCTTCAACCTGAACACCCGCGCGAAGCGCCTGGCGCTGATCGCAAGGCACGCCGACCCCTATGAGCGAAAGCCCGATCGCCAGCCGAAGGAGCTGCACATCGAGGCCTCCTGCCCCGGCGAGAAGGTGCAGATGGACTGCTTCTACGTCGGCCGGCTCTCGGGCGCAAAAGGGGTGATCTGGCAATACACCGCGATCGACGTCGCCTCCGCCTACACCTGGGCGTTCCTGCGCTCCAGCGAGCGAAATCCCTCCGCCCGCCACACCGCCGAGCTCGTCCACCTGGTCGCTCGCGAGCTCGCGGCAGCCGGCTGGCGCCTTGGGGAGATCACCACCGACAACGGCTCGGAGTTCCGCTCGGAGGACTTCGGCCGAGCGGTCGAGGCTGCCAAGGCGACCCAGCGGCGAATCAAGGCCGGGCGGCCGAACTCGAACGGCTGCGCCGAGCGGGTCCAGCTGACCATCCTCGAGGAGTGCTGGCGGCCGGCCTTCTCGCGCTCGCTGGCTCCGAAGATCACCGCCCTTCGGCGCGACCTCGATCAGTACCTGGGCTACTACAACGGCGATCGGGCCCACACCGGCAGGCTGACCGGGGGACGGGTGCCGGCGGATATCGTCTTCGGTGCCCGCAAGATGGGGACGGTCAGATGAAGCCGAGTTGTTGGGACAACTCGGGGTTAGGACGCCTTAGGCCTCCGGATGGCGTATACCCCGCACAACTACGCCCGGTTTGCTGTGTTAGGTTCAGCAAGAGACCAACGCGAGGGCGGGTGGCTCCTTTCCAGGGGCGGCCGGGCGCCCGAGCCAAGCAGGAAAGGAGTGGTATTCAATGCGCAAATACCTGATCGGGATGATCGCTGCTCTCGCCGGTGCGCTGGCCCTGTCGAGCGTCGCTTCGGCGGACGTCACCGGTTTGGGCGTCATTGCCAACCTTACGCCCACCAAGCAGAACAAGAAGGTGCGCGGGCCCGTGAACATT
>JBOGZE010000219.1:0-1991 GCA_050697055.1 Solirubrobacterales bacterium | reverse complement strand
GGCGCTGAACGCGACCCCGGCGCTGCGCGACCTGATCCCGGGCGCCCGGGCGCTGAAGCCCGCGCTGGAGGCGCTTCAGCCCCTCTTCCGGCAGACCACGGCGCCGATCCGCGATCAGATCAGGCCCTTCACGAAGCAGGTGGCGAGCCCCGTCCACCACATCCGCGAGGCCTCGGTGGGGCTCGGCCGGGCCACGCCCCAGCTCCGCACCGGCTTCACCCGGCTAAACCAGGGCCTCAACGGGCTCACCTACGACCCGCCGGGTGCCGAGCAGAGCTTCGCCTTCTACATCCCCTGGCTCAACCACAACGTCAACAACCTGGCGTTGCTCCAGGACGCCCACGGCCCCCTCCCGCGCGCCTCGTTGCTGTTCACCTGCAACACCGCGAACCTGGCTGAGAGCACCGTCTTCTCGACCCATCCGTTCCTCCTGGCGCTGGGTCAGCTGTCAGGCGTTCCGACCCAGGCCGAGATCGCCGCGATCGGGGGCTGCTGATGGCGACGCGCGCCCCCACCATCGGCCAGGTCGCCGTCGCCGTCGCCTTCGCCTTCTCCTGCTTCGGCCTGCTGCTCTTCCTCTGGAGCACCTTCGGCGGTCCGGTTCCCTTCAAGCCCGAGGGCTACCGGGTCAAGGTCCCCTTCCAGGAGGCGACCCAGCTCGCGGTTGAGTCCGACGTCCGGATCTCCAACGTCTCGGTCGGCAAGGTGAAGCAGATCGAGCTCGCCGACGAGGGCCCGGATCGGGACCGGGCGGTCGCCACGATCGAGATCGACAACCGGTACGCACCGATTCCGGAGAACACCCGGGCGCAGCTGCGCGAAAAGACGCTGCTCGGCGAGACCTATGTCGAGCTCACCCCGGGAGACAGCGACGGCCCCAAGGTCCCCGAGGGGGGCTCGCTGCCGCCCGCCCAGGTCACACCGTCCGTGCAGCTGGACGAGATCTTCCGCACCTTCGACACCAGGACCCGGCTCGCCTTCCAGACCTGGATGCAGCAGGCTGCGGTGGCGACGACAGGCCGGGGAGCCGACCTCTCGGCGGCGATCGCCAACCTCGAGCCGTTCGCCGCCGATGCCAACCGGGTGCTGCGGGTGCTCGACACCCAGGAGAACGCGGTCAAGGCGCTGGTCAACAACACCGGGGTCGTCTTCGAGGCGCTCAGCGAGCGCCAGGGCCAGCTCCGGGGCCTGATCCAGAACGCCGGCACGGTCTTCACCACCACCGCCCGCCGCAACCAGGACCTGCGCGAGACCTTCCGGGCGCTGCCGACCTTCCTGGACGAGTCCCGCCTCACCCTCAGCCGCCTCGACAGCTTCGCCGCCAATGCCAACCCGCTGATCACCCAGCTCCATCCGGCGGCGCGCGAGCTGAGCAAGGTTTTGCGCCAGCTGGCGCGAGCGACCCCGGACTACCGAGGCTTCTTTGCCGGCCTGCGCAAGGCCGAGAGGCGCTCGCTGACCGGGCTGCCGGCCCTCCGCAGGTTGCTCGACGACGACCTGCCACCGCTGCTCGCCCAGGTCCAGCCCTTCACTCAGCAGCTCGGCCCGCTCGTCGAGACCCTCGGTCGCTACCGGCGCGAGGTCACGGGGGCGCTCGCCAACCTCGCCGCGGCCTCCAACGGGGTCGGTTCTGGAGGGGAGACCGGCGGCTCGGCCACCCATTACCTTCGCACCGCGGCGCCCCTGTACCCCGAGGGGCTCGCCGTCTTCCCCAACCAGCGGCTGGCCGTGAACCGCACCAACGCCTATCCGGCGCCGGGCAGCGCCCTGGAGGTCGGCGGCGGGCTGCAGAGCTTCGAGACCCGGCAGTGCACCAGCCCGCCGGGGGCGGTAGCCAGCCTCGATCCGAACACCCCCACCGACCTCGACTTCGCCGAACGCATCACCCTGAGTACGCCGCAGCAGATCTTCGACACGATCAAGCTTTACACCTTCAACAACGCGCTCAGCACCGCCGGCGTCGCAGCGCCCCCCTGCGTCAAGCAGGGGCC
>JBOGZE010000218.1:0-4318 GCA_050697055.1 Solirubrobacterales bacterium | reverse complement strand
CCTGCGGCTGGAGTTGCGACGCACCGACCCCGCGAGCATCAACTCCCTGCACCGGAAGGCCGCCGCCTGGTACGCCGAACACGCGCATCCCGTGGAGGCAATTCGTCACGCCCAGGCGGCGGAAGATTGGCGGCACGCCTCGCGCATGCTCACCGACAGCTACGTCAGCCTGTTCTTGGATGGGCGCCGGGCGACGGTCCGCGGGCTGCTCGCCGACTTCCCTCCGGAGGCCGCGACGACGGACCCGGAGTTGGCGATCGCACTCGCGGGCGCCGGGTTGTTCGCGCGCGGACCGGAAGAGGTGACTAGCTACATCGATCTCGCCGAGCGGCAGGCGGGGATGGTGCCGGATGAGCGGCGGCCGCTCTTCAAGCTCCGGGTTGCCTACACGAAGCTGTGGCAGGCCGGCCGGCGCGGTGATCTCTCCGAAGCACGCGAAGCGATGCGCGCGGTCGAGGAGGCGGTGGCGGCCCAGCCGGCGGACCGGCTCCCCCAGCTGGCCGAGCACCAGGTTGCGGCGCTCACGACCGTCGGCGTCGTCGAGCTCTGGACCGGGGAAGTCGCTGATGCCGTGCGTCACCTCGAGGAGGCGCGCGAGCTGGCGCGCCGAATCGAGCGCCCCTACCAGGAGATCGGGGCCCTCGCCCATCTGGGGGTGGCGGCGCGGATGAACGGGGAGACCTTCGCCAACGGGCTCCGGCTCCTCGAGCAAGCGGTCGCGCTCGCCGAGGCTCACGGGTGGGCAGACGATCCCATCGAAGGCGCTCCCGCCCTCGCCTTCCTCGGTTCGGAACTGGTCTGCCTTGGCCGCTTCGAGGAGGCGGAGCTGCATCTCGTGCGCGCAGAGCGCGCGCTGGCCAGAGAGGGGACGCATCTGACCGAGCTTGTCGTCCGGTACGGGTGGGGCATGCTGCGCTTCGGGCAGGGCCGGCTCGAGGACGCCCTCGCGGCGTTCCGGCAGACGGAGCGGATTAGGCCCCTTCTGAGCGAGGACGTGATCATCGACCCGCGGGGACGGATCGTGCAGGTGTGGGCGCGGATGGGCGAGACGGCTCCCGCTCGGGCCACGCTCGACGAGCTCAGCCCTCAGGAGCGCGACTCGAGGTTCGGACGAACCGTCGTTGCGCAGATCCTCCTGGCGGAGGACAGCCCCGAGCAGGTTGTGGAGGTGCTTGCCCCGGTGATCGAAGGCGCCTCCGAGGTTTCATGGCAGGTTGACCCGCGGATGGAGTCAATCGAGGCACTCCTATACGACGCGGCGGCCCGCGACGAGCTCGGGGAAGCCCGCGCAGCGGAGGCGTCGCTGGAGCGGGTGCTCGAGCTCGCCGAGTCCGAGGGGATCATCCTGCCGTTCGCGTTCGCCCCGGTGCAGGGTCTGCTGAAACGCCACCCGAGGCACGGCACGGCACACGCCGGCCTGCTCTCCCAGATTCTCGACGTCCTGGCCGGGTCGTCGCCGGCCTCCCGCGGCGAGGCCGCGCCGCTGCTGGACGAACTGAGCGAGGCTGAGCTCCGCGTCGTGAGGTACCTGCCGAGCAACCTGAAGGCACCGGAGATCGCTGCCGAGCTGTTCGTCTCGCCGAATACGGTGCGGACGCACCTGCGCCACATCTACTCCAAGCTCGATGCGCACAGCCGCAGGGAAGCGGTCGATCGGGCGCGCGAGCTCGGGCTGCTTGCGCCCGGCCGAGTGCGCTAGGCGCGACGGAAGCGGTGCCCCGATGGATTCTTGGAGGAACGAGCTGAACAAGCTGGACGCCGCTGTCTACCGTGCGATAGCGAGGACCCGCACGCCCGGGTTGGACCGCGCCCTTGGCGGGCTCTCGCGCGCGGCCGACTACTCGAAGTTGTGGCTCGGCAGCGCCGCGGCGCTCGCCCTGCTCGGCGGCGGACGTGGTCGCCGTGCTGCCGTCAACGGACTTGCATCGCTCGCCTTGACTGCGACCATCGTCAACGTCGTGCTCAAGCCGCTCGGTGGCCGCCGCCGCCCTGAGCGCGGGAAGCACCACGTCCCGATCGCCCGCCTTGTGAGGATGCCTCGGACGCGCTCGTTCCCCTCGGGGCATGCGGCATCCGGGTTTGCCTTTGCCAGCGGCGTCTCCAGCGAGGCGCCGCTCCCGGGCATCGCGCTCACTGGCCTCGCCGCGCTCGTCGCCTACTCCCGTGTGCATACGGGTGTCCACTACCCGGGCGATGTGATCGCCGGATCCATCATCGGAACCGCGCTCGCGCCGCTCGCCGTGGCCGCCGTCAATCGCCGGCACGCCGCGGCACCCTGACCCGCAGCGCGGTCGGCCGGATTGAGAACCGCAGCGGCGGGCGCAGCTCGACCGCCTCGCCGTCGACGCCGGCGTGCAGGGTCGCGGGGGCACCCACCTCGAGGGAGAGCGCGCTCCACGCCCGCCCGCGCGGAGGCTGGCCTTGGGCTGGCGCATCGATGACGATGACGCCGAGTCGGCCGCTGTCGAGGACTGGCCGTGCCCCACGCGCCCTCGGGGGAGTCTGCCCGTAAGGGTTGTTTGAGACGAGCACTACGGCGGGACGGCTGTGCTCGGCGCCCAGATCGTCGATCAAGTCGAGCGCGGGGATCTCCCCGCTCGGACCGAGAACCACGCGCGCCGTCTCCAACAGCGTCCGCAGCTTCGCGTCGCGGTAGCCCGATCGCTGCACCGCGTCGCCATAGACCCCCAGCGAGACGGAGTTCAAGAACGCGCGGCCGTTCACCTCCGCCAGGTCGATCCGAGCCTCGTTCCAGTCGTCGAACGCGTCGAGCGCCCGAAGAGGATCCCCTGGATCCAGACCCAGGTCGCGCGCGAAGTGATTGCGCGTCCCGACGGGAACGCAGATGAACGGGACGTCGTGTGCGCGCGCGGCGGCGGCGACGATCGCCAGCGAACCGTCGCCGCCGGCCACGCCCAGTGCGTCTGCGCCGCCCGCCAGCGCCTTGTCGATCAGCGTCGCCAGCTCCAGTTCCGGGCTGAGCTCGATCACTTCGATCCCTCGCTCGCGGGCCGATTCAGCGATCCGGGCCCGCGAGGCTCTGCCCCCGCCCGATCTCGGGTTCACGAACAGCACCGGTCGGAGCGGCGGATCAGCCTCCTGCCAGCCAATCCGCCGCGAGTCGGTCACCGAAGCGGTAACTGGCTGCCCGCGATTCCCGGAAGCAATCGCCAATGCGCGCCTCCGGCACACCCTCGGCACCTCATAGCTGGTGCACGAGATCACTCAAACCGCGTGATGACGGCTCACCCCCTGCGGCTTGAGAGTCGTCGGCGTGAGTGAATAGTGTTGCGTTAGCCGCTTCGCCGGTCAATTCCATCGTGTTAGGAGGAGCTAATGAGTGAGCATGCGGCAGGACCCCGTTTCGGAATCCCGCCGATCCCTTCGCAGTACGCCGAGGCGGTGCGCAGGGTCACCGGCTACTGGTGGCTCTGGCTCGTCGTCGGGATCGCCTGGATCGTCATCTCTGTGGTCATCCTCCAGTTCGACCAGGCCTCGGTCACCACGGTCGGCATCCTCGTCGGCCTCATGTTCACCTTGGCCGGGATCCTGAACATCGCCCTCGCTGCCGTTCCGCGCGAGGTCCTCGAGGCGACGCAGATATCCTCGGCGTGGCGCTGGGTCGCGGGGCTGTTCGGCGTGCTCTTCCTGGTCGCCGCGGTCGTCTGCTTCATCAGCCCGGAGAACACGTTCGCCGCGCTGGCCGACAGCCTCGGCTTCCTGTTCCTCCTGATCGGGACCTGGTGGATGGTCGAGGCGTTCATGGAGAGGGCGATCAACCAACTCTGGTGGCTCACGCTGATCGCCGGCATCCTGATGTTCGTCCTTGCCTTCTGGACCGGCGGCCAGTTCTTCATCGATAAGGTCTACCTGCTGCTCGTCTTCGCCGGGATCTGGGCGCTGATGGAAGGCATCGTGGACGTCGTCCGGGCGTTCCAGATCCGCGAGGTGAACAAGCAGCTGTAGCGCCAGCGGCACGGCCTGCCCTGACGCCGAAGGAGAGCCACGTCAGAGGGGGACGCGTCCCCCCTCTGACGTGGTGAGCAGCGAGCAAGGTGACGACCGTGGGGCCGCAGGCTGATCGCCGTCATCGACCGGCGGGCGCTCTCGCTCTCTCGCCGGCTCTGAGAACGAATCACACGAACTGAGTGACGACAGCTCACCCCGGCGGAAGCGTTAATCGGGCGAACTGGCCGCGCGGGCCCCGCCAGCGCGGAGGAGTCATGAGGGAATCCAAGCAGAAGTGGAAGGAGCTGTTGATCCTGGGCTCGGTGCTCAGCAGCCTGGCGCTGCTGGGCGGTTGCGGAGGATCGGACGA
>JBOGZE010000217.1:0-1956 GCA_050697055.1 Solirubrobacterales bacterium | reverse complement strand
GGCCGACGTCGCCGACCACGTTAATGACGAAGGCCTTCATCCCGGCGGCGACCGCGGTTCCGCGCCGGTACCAGAAGCTGATCAGGGCGTAGGAGGCGAAGCCGACGAAGGCCCAGCCGACGATCAGCAGGATCAGGTTGCCGGCGAGAACCAGCAGCAGCATCGAGAAGACGAAGAAGTTGAGGTAGGCGAAGAAGCGCGCGTAGCCCCGGTCCGAGGTCAGATACGAGATCGAGTAGAGGTGGATCAGCATCGAGACGCCGCTGACGACCAGGCACATGTAGACCGAGAGGGGATCGACCAGGACGTTCATCTCGATGTCGAGGCCGGCGGCGCCGGCGTAGCTGTAGAGCGAGGAGGTGAGCTGGCGCCCTTCGACCGGCAGGTCGAGGATCTGGAGGAGGGCGCCGAGCGAGGCCGCGAAGGAGAGGGCGATCGCGCCGGTGCCGATCCAGCCGGCGCTGCGTCCAGGCAGCACCCGCCAGCCGAGCGAGATCACCAGGGTGCCGGCGAGCGGGAAGGCGAGGACCAGCCAGCCGTAGGTCGTGGGCTCCACGGCCTAGCCCTTGAGGCTGCGGAGCTCGTCGACGTTGAGGGGGATCCGGCGGCGGTAGGCGGCGACGATGATCCCGAGCCCGACCACCACCTCGCAGGCGGCGATGACCATCACGATCAGGGCGAAGACCTGGCCGTCCTGGTCGCCGAGCGCCCGGCTGAAGGTGAGCAGCGCCAGGTTGCCGGCGTTCAGCATCAGCTCCAGGCAGAGCAGGATCACCAGCGGGCTGCGGCGCAGCAGCACCCCGGCGACCCCGGTGGCGAAGATCAGCGCCGAGAGCACCAGGTACCAGGTGAGGTCCATCAGGCGGTCTCCTCCTTCTTCCGAGCCGCGAGGATCACCGCGCCGACCGCCGCCACCAGCAGCAGCAGGGAGGCGGCCTCGAAGGCGATCAGGAAGCGCTCCAGCAGCACCTTGCCGATTGCCGACGGCGAGCCGAAGCCGAGGGCGACCTCCGGTCCCTCGGTGTCGATCGACTTCAGCCCCGAGCCGATGATCGCGATCGCCAGCTCCACGAACAGGGCGAGGCCGAGGAAGGGGGCGATGAAGCGCTGGCCAGGGATCGGCTCCCAGAGCGGCTCCTCGACGTTGCCGACATACGCGGCGACGAAGACGTAGAGCACCATCACCGCGCCCGCGTAGACGACGATCTGGGCGGCGGCGAGGAACTCGCCCTGGAGGAGGAGGAAGAGCCCGGCGAGCGAGATCAGGTGGACGATCAGGGCGAGGACGCTGTAGAAGGCGTTTCGGAGCGCGATCACCGCGATCGCGCCCCCGAGAGCGCCGACCGCGCCGGCGAAGAACGCGACCTCCTTCACCAGTCCCCCGCCGGATTGACAGCAAGGTGCTGGGCTGATTGGATCGGCGTGTCCAATCGTTCAGGTAAAGGAGAGGGGAGAAGATGAACAACTACGCAATTCTGCGTCGATCCGGCTGGAGGTCGCCGGGGGACCTGGAGGAAGCGGCCGGCCGCTCCAGGCAGGTCGCAGACGAGGAGATGTCCGACGACATCCGCTGGATCCGAAGCTACGTGCTCGAGGAAGGCGGGGGCTCGGTAGGGACGGTCTGTATCTACCAGGCGAGCAGCCCCGAGGCGATTCAAAACCATGCCGATCGTGCGCAGCTCCCGGTGGACGAGATCATCCCGGTTGCCGACACCGTGGTGGTGAGGGCCGATCCCGCGGGTCTGGGCGGGTAGCACCTACTCCCCTTCCCGGCGGAGCGGGGTGCGGTCGAGAGGCTCCGCCAGCAGCATCTCCTTGGTGAAGATCAGGTCGGAGCGGTTGTAGTCCGACAGCTCGTAGTCGTGGCCCATGGTGATCGCGTCGAAGGGGCAGGCGACCTCGCAGTAGCCGCAGAAGATGCAGCGCGAGAGGTTGATCTCGTAGACCTCGGCGTAG
>JBOGZE010000216.1:0-2285 GCA_050697055.1 Solirubrobacterales bacterium | reverse complement strand
CGATGAAGGCGTAGCGCGGGGTTTCCCGCTGCTCGGGCTCGAAATTGATCTCACCGTCCTCGCCCTTGCGGCCCTTCCACAGGGTGAGAGTGGATGGAAAGAGGTGGCTCTTCCAGGAGTTGGGGCCGACGTTGTAGCCGAACAGGGCGTTGTCGTCGCGCTCGCGCAGCCGGTAGGTACCCCCCTCCTGCTCGTCGGTCAGCCCCTCGGGCAGGTCGGCAGTGGAGGAGATCTCCTCGTAGAGGATCGCCTGGTCGCGAACCGTCGGCCCGATCACTGTGTGCCCGCGCCTCGCCAGCTCGGCGATCAGCTGATCCAGCCCCTGGCGCTGAATGACGACCGCCTGGTTGGCACCACTCTCGCTCACCTCGGTGCCGAACACTACGCCCGCGCCGAGGCGCGTGGGTCCGTACTTTCCACGTGGTTTCGCCGGCCAGCCGCTAGGGTTCCGCGCCGCGCCCCCGCGGGCGCACGTTCATGCGCTTCTACGAGTACGAGAGCCGCAGGATCGTCGAGCGGGCCGGGATCCCCGTGACCGAATACGGCTTCTGCAAGACCGCCGCTGAGGCCAAGGAAGCCGCGGAGAAGATCGGCGGGCCGACCGTGGTCAAGTCGCAGGTGCTGACCGGGGGCCGGATGAAGGCGGGCGGCGTCCAGTTCGCCGACAGCCCCGAAGCGGCGGCAGAGCACGCGGAGAAGATCCTCGAGCTCGAGATCGGCGGCCACATGCCGGTCGGGGTCCTGGTGGACCCGAAGGCCGAGGTCGAGCAGGAGTACTACGCCGCGGTCCTCTGGGACGGGCGCGTGAAGCGGCCGATGATGCTGTTCAGCGACATGGGGGGGATCGACATCGAAGAGGTTGCCGAGAAGCACCCCGATCATGTCGGCCGCGGCCACCTCTCCAACCTGCAGCCGATTCCCGACTTCCGCGCCAAGGAGGTGGTGGCATCCGTGGGCATGACGGGCCGCGAATTGACTCGCGCAACGCCGATCCTTGCCCGCCTCGCCCAGCTCCAGCGCGACAACGACATGACCCTGGCCGAGATCAACCCGCTCGCCAGGCTCTCTGACGGCTCCTTCGTCGCCCTCGACGCTCACATGGAGATGGAGGACGAGGCGGTCGGCCGCCACCAGAAGATGCTCAGGGAGACCGGCGTGGAGCTGGAGGAGCCGCGCGAGCTCTACGAGCCCTCGGAGTTCGAGCGCAACGTGAAGGCGATCGACGAGGCCGACCACCGCGGCGTGATCCAGGGCAAGGACCACGGCTTCGAGGGCAACCTCGGCCTGGTGATCGGCGCCGGCGGCGGCTCGCTCACCCTCACCGACGCGGTCCGCAGCCAGGGCGGCAGGCCCGCCAACTACGCCGAGATCGGCGGCAACCCCTCGGTCGCCAAGTCCAAGGGCCTGGCGATGGAGGTGCTGAAGAAGGACGGGGTCGAGAAGATCGCGGTGATGATGTCGATCGTCTCCAACACCCGGGTCGACATCGTCGCCCGCGGGGTGATCAAGGCCTGCCTCGAGCTGGGCAAGGACCCGGCCGAGACGATCGCCGTCTTCCGGATTCCCGGCGCCTGGGAGGAGGAGGGGGCGAAGATCCTCAACAAGTACGGGATCGAGTTCAAGGACCGCTCGGTGTCGATGTGGGAGGCAGCCGGCGAGGCGGTCGAGAAGGTCCAGGGGGCGGCGGCATGAGCATCCTGCTGAGCGACGACTTCACCTTCATCGTCCAGGGGATCACCGGGCGCGAGGCGGTCAACCTGACCAAGGAGTGCCTCGACTACGGCT
Source organism: Solirubrobacterales bacterium (assembly GCA_050697055.1). Taxonomy (GTDB): domain Bacteria; phylum Actinomycetota; class Thermoleophilia; order Solirubrobacterales; family 70-9; genus CAVVYV01. The sequence continues at coordinate 500 of JBOGZE010000216.1, read as the reverse complement.
CCAAGGTGGTCGGCGGCGTCACCCCCGGCCGCAAGGGCCGCGAGGTCCATGGCGTTCCGGTCTTCGACACCGTCCAGCAGGCGGTCGCTGATCACGGCTCCCCGATCGACGGCTCGGTGGTCACCGTCCCCCCAGCCTTCACCAAGGACGCCGTGTTCGAGGCGATCGAGAACGGGATCAGGCTGATCGTGGTGGTCACCGAGCGGATCCCCCGCCGCGACGTCGCCGAGATGGTCGAGCTGGCCGGCCTCCGGGGCGCGCGGATCATCGGCCCCAACTGCCTCGGGATCATCGCCCCCGGGGTCGGCAAGATGGGCGGGATCGGCGGCCCCGCCAAGGATGCGGCCAAGGCCTACGCCCCCGGCCCGGTCGGGGTGATGTCCCGCTCGGGCGGGATGACCACCGAGATCTCCTCCTCGCTCACGGCCGCCGGCCTCGGCGTCTCCACCGCCGTCTCGATCGGCGGCGACGCGATCATCGGCTCCACCTACGCCGAGCTG
>JBOGZE010000215.1:0-4446 GCA_050697055.1 Solirubrobacterales bacterium | reverse complement strand
CTCCACCCGCGGGGCGTGGACCGAGGAGTCGAGCTCGGCCGCCAGGCGATCGGCGTCGAGGCCGAGCGCGAGGGCATGGGAGATCAGATCCGCGCGGGCGAGGGCGCCGCGTGCCTCGTAGAGGCGGTCGTGCATCGGCCAGAAGGCGCCCTGCCCGGCGGCGGCCTCGGAGGCCTCGGCGGCTCGCTGGGCGTCGGGATGGATGTCGCGAAGCGGAAAGTGGCGGAACCCGAACAGCAGCCTGCCGGCGAGCTGGTCGCGGACCCGCTTCACGATCGGGTAGGCCGCTGCGCAGTAGGGGCACTGGAAGTCCCCGTACATGACCAACTCGAGCTCGGCCCCGTCCGGGCCGTCGACGTGGTCCTCGGCTGAGAGCGGCGGCGTCAGCTCGGTCAAGGTGGGCAATCGTAGACTCGCGCGAGCCTGTGAACGACATCGAACTCCTGATCGTCTTGGTCGGTGCTGCCGCCGTGCTTGTGCGGATCGCCGACGCGATCGCGATCCCGTACCCGATCGTGCTCGTCCTCGGGGGGCTCGGAATCGGGTTGATCCCGGCGCACACCGAGATCGAGGTCGATCCAGAGGTCTTCTTCCTCGTGTTCCTGCCGCCGCTGCTTCAGTCGGCCGGCTACTACGCCTCGCCGCAGGAGTTGCGCGCTGAGCTCTGGCCGGTCGCCGGGCTGGTGCTCGGCCTCTCGCTGACGACGATGGCCGCGGTCGCGATCGCCGCCGAGGCGGTGATCCCAGAGCTGAGCATGGGCGAGGCGCTGGTCCTGGGGGCGATCCTCGCCCCCACAGACCCGGTGGCGGCTACCACGACCTTCAGCCGGATCGGGGTCTCGGACCGCGTCTCGCTGCTGGTCGAGGGCGAGAGCATGCTCAACGATGCGGTCGGCCTCGTCGCCTACAGGGTCGCGCTGGCCGCGGTGGTCTCGGGCTCCTTCGCCGTTGGCGATGCCGGGCTGGACCTGCTGGTCGCGGTGGTCGGAGGGGTGGGCATCGGTCTCGCGGTGGCGGCCGGGTTGGCCTATGCGATCAAGCGCGTCGACGATGCCCCGCTCTCGATCCTGCTCACCGTGCTCTCGGCCTACTTCTCCTTCGCGCTGGCAGAGCAAGTCGAGGCGTCGGGGGTGCTCGCTGTCGTCACCGGCGGTCTCTACTACGGGTGGCGCTCTCACGACATCTTTGATGCCGATCTCAGGTTGAACGCCACCGCCTTCTGGCAGGTCCTGGTGTTCGCCCTGAACGCGATCCTCTTCATCCTGCTCGGGCTTCAGTTTCCGGACATCCTGGAGCGAATCGGGGACCAGCTCTCGACCGGCGAGATCGTCGGCTACGGCCTCCTCGTCTCCGGTGTCGTGATCGCGACCCGCATCGTCTGGCAGTTCCTGCCGCTCTCGCTCGCCCAGATTCTTCCCGCAGCGGGAAGCGCCGATCCCGGCGACGATTGGCGAGAGCGGCTGCTGATCGGCTGGTGCGGGATGCGTGGAGCGGTGTCCCTGGCCGCGGCCCTGGCATTGCCGCTCGAGCTCGACTCCGGAGCTCCGCTCGGTGAGCGTGACCTGATCATCTACCTGACCGTCGCCGTGATCATCTGCACGCTGGTGATCCAGGGCCTCACCCTGCCGGCGCTGGTTCGCCGCCTGGGCCTCGGCGCCCGGCAGCCCTGGGCTCCCGACGAGGCGGTGGCGCGGCTGGCCGCCGCCCAGGCGGCCCTCGACCGGCTCGACGAGCTCGAGGCCTCCGGCGACCCGGTGCCCGAGACGGCGATCGAGCGGCTCCGCGAGCTCTACCGCGCCCGCTTCGCGCGCTGCGTTGCCGCGCTCTCCGGCGAGGGTGGCGAGATCCCGATCGAGGACCCGCTGCACGGCTACCGTCGCCTCCGCGAGGACCTGATCTCCTCGGAGCGCCGGACGCTGCTGCAGATGCGCGGCGACGGCCGAGTAAAGCAGGACGTCCTCCGGCGGATCGAGCGCGACCTCGACCTCGACCAGGCCCGCCTCAGGTCGTAACCGGCTCGACGTCGAAGTGGGTGATGCGCTGGAAGTCGCGGAGCCGCTCCTCGATCTGCTCGGTGGTCAGCGAGCGCACCCGCCCGGTCCCGAAGTCCTCGACATTGAAGGATGCGAGGACCGAGCCGTAGGCCATCGCCTGGCGCAGTGCGGTGGGGTCCTGGGGAGAGGCGCCGGCGGCGCGGCGCCCGTCGAGATAGCCGAGAAAGCCTCCCGCGAAGCTGTCGCCGGCGCCGGTCGGGTCGCGCACGTCCTCCAGGAGGTAGCCCGGGATCGCGAAGAAGCCCTCTTCGCCGAAGAGGGCGGCGCCGTACTCGCCCCGCTTGGCGACCACCACGCTGGGGCCCATCGCGATCACCGCCCGGGCCGCCCGGGCCAGATTGGGTTCCCCGGTCAGCTCGCGGATCTCAGCATCGTTGAGGAGGACGCAGTCCACCTCCCCGATCGCCGCCACCAGCGAGTCGCGCTCGGTCTCGATCCAGAGGTTCATCGAGTCCAGGCCCGAGAAGCGGGCGGCGGACTCGCCGCGCACCCGACGCTGGAGCTCCGGCTGGATGTTGCCGAGGAAGAGCATCTCGGCGTCGCGGGAGGCGGCGGAAAGCTTCGGGTCGAAGTCGGCGAAGACGTTGAGCTGGGTGTCGTCGGTGTGGGCGACGTTCATGTCGTACTCGTAGTGCCCTCGCCAGACGAAGGTCTCGCCGCCCTCGACCCGCTCGATGTCGTCGGTGTTTACGCCTCGACCCTCGAGCGCGCCGAGCTCCTCGTCGCCGAAGTCATCGCCGACGGGGCCGACCACCCGGACCTCGGTGAAGAAGCTCGCGGCCAGGGAAAAATGCACGGCGGAGCCCCCCAGCATGCGGTCGCGTTCCCCGAAGGGGGTGCGCACCGAGTCGAAGGCGATGGACCCAACAACCGTTAGCGCCATATATTCAGGGCGTGAAGGCTATTCAGATCGAGGAATTCGGCGGGCCAGAGGTGATGCGGCTCGTCGAAGTGCCTGACCCGGAGCCCAGCGATGGCGAGGTTGTGGTCGACGTGGTCCGCTCGGGAATCAACTTCGCCGACACCCACGTCACCCGTAACGACTATCTCGCCGAGCAGACCCTGCCGCTGGTGCCCGGGGGAGAGATCGCCGGCAGGGACCCGGACGGACGCCGGGTGGCGGCGATCATGGGCAACGGTGGCTACGCGCAGAAGGTCGCCGTCCCCAAGGCCTGGCTGATCCCCTTGCCCGACGAGGTAAGCGACGACCAGGCGGCGGGCCTGTTGTTGCAGGGACTGACCGCGCACGCGCTCCTCTACCATTGCGCCCGGGTCGAGGAGGGGGAGACGGTGGTGGTCGAGGCGGCGGGCGGAGGCACCGGCTGCCTCGCGGTCCAGCTCGCCAAGCGCGCCGGGGCCCGGGTGATCGCTCTCGCTTCCAGCGAGGAGAAGCGCGCCCTGGCCGAGCGTCTTGGCGCCGACGCGACCGCCGACTCCCGCGCCGATGACCTCAAGGAGGCGATCCTGGAGGCGAACGGCGGCGAGCGGGTGGACGTGGTGTTGCACATGAGCGGGACCGGCTTCGAGGGCGAGCTCGGCTCCCTCGGCATGCTCGGGCGGATCGTCGTGTTCGGCAACGCCGCCCGCCATCCGAACGAGGTGGCGACCAACTACCTGTTGCAGACCTCGAAGTCGGTGATCGGGTTCTGGCTGGTGGCGCTGATCGCCCGGCGGCGAGACCTGGTCGGCTCGATGATCGCCGAGCTGCTGGCCGCCGCCGCCTCGGGCGAGCTCGAGGTGGTGATCGGAGGCGTCTACCCGCTGAGCGAGGCGGCGCGCGCGCACACGGAGATGAAGGAGCGGCGCACCAGCGGCAAGCTGCTCCTCGACCCGTCGGCGTGAGCGAGGTAAAGGTCAAGGGCTTCGGCGAGCTCGGGCTCTCCGAGGGGATCCTTCGGACCCTGGACGAGCTCGGCTACGAGCAGCCGACGCCGATCCAGGCTCAGGCGATCCCCGAGCTGCTCGCCGGCCACGACGTGATCGGCCAGGCGCAGACGGGGAGCGGCAAGACCGCGGCCTTCGGGCTGCCGATGCTCGAGTACCTGGACGCGGACAACGACGAGACCCAGGCGTTCGTGCTCACCCCAACTCGGGAGCTCTGCATCCAAGTGACCCAGGCGATGCGCGCCTACGCTGAGCATCTCGAGGGGGTTGAGATCGTCGCCGTGTTCGGCGGCGCCCCGATTCGCGAGCAGCAGGCCCGCCTCCGTCACCCCGCCCAGGTGGTGGTCGCCACCGTGGGCAGGATGATGGACCTGATCTCACGCCAGTCGCTGGTCCTGACCGCGGCTCGCTATGTGGTCCTCGACGAGGCGGACGAGATGCTCGACCTGGGGTTCATCGAGGACGTCGAGAAGATCCTCCGGCTCTGCCCCAGCGGCAGGCAGACGGC
>JBOGZE010000214.1:0-5791 GCA_050697055.1 Solirubrobacterales bacterium | reverse complement strand
GGCGAAGGCGCTCTCGAAGCGGGCGCCCAGCTCCTCGACCCGGTCCAGGAACCCGGGCCTGGAGATCTCATCGATCACGGTGCTTGCCGCGACGCAGCCGATCTCGGCGCCGCCGAAGGTGGAGACGTAGGAGAAGGGGTGGCTCTCGAAGAAGGCCTCCAGCTCCTCCCGCAGGAGGGTGGCGCTGACCGGATAGATGCCGCCGCCGAGGCCCTTGCCGGTGATCAGCATGTCCGGCTCGACCTCCTGTTGCTGGAAGTACCAGTTCGTGCCGGTGCGGCCAAGGCCGGTCTGGACCTCGTCGAGGATGAGAAGGGCGCCGGCGTCCCGGGCCGCCTCGCCCACCGCGCGCAGGTATCCGGGATCGGGCGCGGGGAAGCCGAGGGTCGCCGGGATCGCCTCCAGGATCACCGCGGCGGTCTCCGAATCGATCTCCCGCCGGATTGCCTCCGCGTCGTTGAAGGGAACGTGGGCAAAGCCGCCGGGCCCGAACCCGAACGGCTCGAACCAGCGCGGATCGCTCGCCGCCAGCGCGAATCCGCTGAGGCCGTGGTACCCACCGAGGGCGGCGACCACCTTTGGCCGGCCGGTGACCGCTCTCGCGAGCCTCAGCGCCAGGTCGACGGATTCGGTGCCCGAGGGGGTGAAGACCGCATGGGTGAGAAGCCCACCGGTGCTCTCGGCAAGCTGCTCCGCGAGGTGCGCCCGCCAGCCGCTGACGAGATGATGGTTCCCGACGTCGAGGTGGTCGAGGGCTTCCCGGACCGCGGCGACGACCGCGGGGTGGCGGTGGCCCAGGTTGAACACTCCCCCGTTGCAGTGGCAGTTCCAGTACCACCGGCCGGTGAAGGCGTCGCGGAAGCGGGGGCCCTCGCGTTCGCCGACGACGATCTCGATCCCGATCGCCTCGAGCGCTCGGGCCTTGCCCCGGTCCACATGCGAGGCGAAGGCCTCGACCGTCTCCTCCCGGCTGCCGTAGAGCTGCGCGGCGGTTGCAGCCTCGGTGTCGCTCGGAGCTTTCATGGCCAACCCTCCTGGTCGCCGACGCCTCGCCTGAAGCTAGCGCGTCCGGCGCGCCCGGGCCGAACCGCGGGTCCCCGCTAGGCTCGCTTTGCCATGGCGCTCGACGATCGGCTGGACCTGTACGAGATCAAGGCGCAGTTCGAGCGCTTCACCGAGCGGCTCGACCTGGGCACGATCGTTGCCGACTTCGGGTTCCTGCGGCGGGCGCGGCGAACCCTGCTGCCGCTGCCGCTGATCGATCGGCACGAGCCGATCGATACGTCGGCAAGCCTGCCGCCGTTCCGCTCGCGACCGGCGCGCGAGCTGCCGGGCGAACGGATTGCGCTCGTGGTCTCAGGCGGTGGCGGGGCGGGTGTTGCCCTCACCGGCATCAAGCGTGCCTTCGAGGAGGCAGGGCTGGCCCCGGCCGGAATCATTGGTTGTTCCGGCGGCGCGATCTGGGGCTCGATGTGGGCCGCGGGCATGAGCTCCGACGAAATGGCCAAGTTCTCGCTCTCCTGGCGGCCGGAGGACTACCTCGACGTCCAGTGGCTGAAGCTGCCTCGCTTTGCCCTCTCTGCGCTCCGGGGCTTCACCGGGCTTGCAAAGGGGGAAGCGATCGAGCACCTCTTCGACCGCCGTCTGGCGGAGATGCCGTGCGGCCGGTCGCCGATCCCGATCACCACAATCGTCTACAACATGGACCTCGGCAAGGTCGAGTACTTCGGGTCGGCACGGACGCCCGAGGTCACCATCGGCCATCTGGTCAGGGTGGCGATTGCGCTGCCGCTGTTCATCGAGGCGGTTCCGGTGCGAGACCACCTCTATGTGGACGGAGGCATCATCGAGAACTGGCCCGCGCGACCTGCGATCGAGGGCGACGGCCGCTTCGACCACGTGATTGGCGTCAACCTGATGCTGCCGAAGGGGTTCGAGCCCAGGGACATAAGCGGCTGGCCGAGCAGGACGGGTGGTCTGTTCGAAGCCAGCCGCCAGCTTCAGCAGGGCTACCACCTGGAATTGGCTCGACGCGCTCGAGATGAGTTGGCCGAGAGGCTGACCCTGATCGAGCCGGTCGATGAGGTCGAGACGCGAGGGGCGTCGTTCTACGACCTGTTTCTCGATCGCCGGCAGTGGCCGCGTCTGATCCGGCAGGGCTATGAGGAAGCGAGCCGGGTGCTGAACCGCTTCCGCTGAGCCCGCGCGGCCGCCGCCCCGTCAGGGCCGACCTGTCCCAAATTCCCGGAAATTGCGGAGATCTCGGAGAGGCTGCCGCCTCGGAAGGCGTCACCCTTGGCGTTGCCGCGGCGCTTCAGGGGTTAGATGAGCTCGTCGGGGAGACTGCGCCGTCATGGCCAGCTCGTGGTCGAGAGCGGCAGAGAGGGCGACACGCACGTGGTGCGACCACGCGGCGAGCTGGACCTTGCCACGGCTTTGCCCCTCGAAACGGAGCTGAGGCGGGTCGAGGCAACCGATGCCGCGGCGATCGTGCTGGATCTGACCGGGATCGAGTTCATGGATTGCAGCGGCATCCGCGTCCTGGTTGAGGCCGACCGGCGCTCCCGCCGCGACGGCGACAGGCTTCGCCTGGTGCCGGGGGTGGGCCAGGTCGATCGGGTGATCCGGCTGACCGGCGTCGACGCGATCCTTCCCTTCGACTCCTAGCGATCTCCCTATGCTGCTCGGATGGGCGAGCGAGCCGCGGCCATCTTTCCCTTCGCGATCGCGGTGGTTCTCCCCCCGGCAGGGGCCCTGATCGGGATCTTCGCCCTGGGCAGCGATCGCGAGTTCGGCGTGCGGATGATCGTCGTCGCGGCGTTGGCGGCGCTCATCTGGATCCGGCTGGTCTTCAGCTGAGCCGAGCTCGCGGGATCACCATCCACGGGTGCGTTCCCGGCCGTTAGCCTGAGCCCACCAACTGTTCGATCAGGTCCTCGGCTAAAAACCACTTACTCGATCAAGTTTGTGTATAAACGCCGGTGATGGCCACGGAACGCTCCTATCTCGTCTGCGCGACGCCCCGAAGCGGCAGCACCCTGGTCTGCCAGGCCCTGAAGGAGACCGGGGTGGCGGGCCGCCCGGAGGAGTACTTCGAGGCCCTGCAGCGCTCGGGCCGGCCCCGGCGGCCGGCGGAGTACTTCACCCGGGCCGAGGACCCCTCGATCCTCGACCATCTCGGCGAGCGCGAGCGCCGCGCCGGCGAGGAGCCGGAACCGCGCTCGCCGCTCTGGAGCCGGACCGCCTACGACCGCTATCTGCAATGGGTGATGGAGCAGGGGACGACCCCGAACGGGGTCTTCGGCGCGAAGCTGATGTGGGGCTACTTCGGCGACTTCGTCTCGCTGCTCCGCAACATCCCCGCCTACCGTGACCTGCCGCTAACCGAGCTGCTGCCGAGCGTGTTTCCGGAGCTCACCTTCGTCCGGGTGGTGCGTGCGAACAAGGTGCGCCAGGCCGTCTCGCTGTGGAAGGCGGTGCAGACGGCGACCTGGCGCCAGGAGGATCCCCGCTGGGATCAGAGGGGGGTTGCCGCCCTGCCCGAGGACAGCGACGTTCCCCCGTACAAGAGCTTCCTCGAGGAGCATCGGCCGGCGCTGCGCTTCCACTACGGCGCGATCTCTCACCTGCTCGACCAGATCCTCCGCGAGGAGGCGCGCTGGGACGCCTTCTTCGAGCACACCCGGATCAAGCCGGTGCTGGTGCTGTACGAGAACTTCGCCGCCGACTACGAGACGAGCACCCTGAACGTGCTCGAGCGGCTCGGGCTCTCGGCGCCCGAGGGGTTCAAGCCCGAGCCCCGAATGAAGCGGCAGGCGGACGGCATCAACGACGACTGGGCGCGGCGCTACAGCGACCTGCGGCTGGGCAGCGAGTTCGACCTGGTCCCGGTGGTTCCCGACCCTGAGACCGCGACGGAGCGGAGCTTTCAGCGATGATCGAGGCGTGAACGGCTCGGCGCCCCCCAACATCCTCTACCTCCACTCGCACGACACCGGCCGCTACGTGCAGCCCTACGGCTTCCAGGTGCCGACCCCGAATATCCAGCTGCTCGCCGACCAGGGGGTGCTTTTCCGCGAGGCCTTCTGCGCGGCGCCCACCTGCTCGGGCAGCCGGGCGTCGCTGCTCACCGGCCAGTACTGCCACAACAACGGGATGCTCGGGCTCGCCCACCGCGGCTGGTCGCTGAACAACTACGGCGAGCATCTGGTCCACCCGCTCCGCAAGGGCGGCTACCGCTCGGTGCTGATCGGCGAGCAGCACATCTCCAAGGATCCGGCGGTGATCGGCTACGACGAGGTGATCGAGGTCGACAGCCACCACGCCGACGAGGTGGCGCCGATCTCGATCGAGGCGCTGCGGACGACCTCGGAGCCCTGGTTCATGTCGGTCGGCTTCTTCGAGACCCACCGCGACTTCGAGGTCCCCACCTCGGTCCGCGACACCCTCTACTCGCTCCCGCCCCAGAACCTTCCCGATACGACCCGGACCCGCGCCGACATGGCCTCGTTCAAGGCGAGCGCCCGCTCGCTCGACCAGGGGATCGGCGCGGTCCTCAACGGGCTCCACCATTTCGGCCTCCAGGAGCGCACCCTGATCATCTGCACCACCGATCACGGGCTCGCCTTCCCGAACGCGAAGGCGACCCTGTTCGACCGCGGGATCGGAGTGATGATGCTGATGCGCGGCCCCCATTTCGGGGGCGGCCGGGTGATGGACACGATGGTCAGCCACCTCGACATCTATCCGACCGTCTGCGAGTTGGCCGGGGTGGAGACGCCCTCGTTCGTCCAGGGGAGCTCGCTGATGCCGCTGGTCCGCGGCGAGACCGACCGCATCCACGAGGAGATCTTCGCCGAGGTCACCTACCACGCCGCCTACGAGCCCCAGCGGGCGATCCGCACCGATCGCTGGAAGTACATCCGCCGCTTCGGGGCGCACCCGACCACGGTGCTCTCCAACTGCGACGACAGCGCCACCAAGGAGCTGCTGGTCGAGCACGGCTGGGGCGACCAGCCGGTGGCCGAGGAACAGCTCTACGACCTGATCTTCGACCCGCAGGAGTCGCACAACCTCGCCGGCGACCCCGAGCACGCCACCGTCCAGGAGAGGATGAGGGTCGATCTCGAGGACTGGATGCGGCGCACCGACGATCCGCTGCTGGAGGGCCCGGTGCTGGCTCCTCGTGGCGCCGAGGTCAACCTGCCCTCTCAGGGGTCATCGCGCGAGCCGCGCACGTTCGTTACCGAGGAGGAAGCCGCTCCATCCAGGTGAGGCAGCGCCAGGCGTCGCTGGGGTCGGGGTCGGCGTGCTCGAAGACGGAGAGCCCGCAGTTGGTGGTGCCGAGCTGCCAGAGCCGCTCGGCCAGGTGAGGGCCGAACCCCTCGCCGAGCAGCGACCACATCAGGAGGAAGCGGAGGAAGATCCCGTGGCTGACCGCGAGCACGTTCTCGTCGCCCTCGGCGAGCAGCCGGCGCTGGAGCGAGCGCACCCGGCCGAGGACCTGGTTGAAGGTCTCACCGCCGCGGTAGGAGTGGTCGGGATCGTCGCCGTGCTCGGTCATCCACATCGACCAGCGGCGGAGGCGCTGGTCCTCGAGGGAGAGCTCGCCAAACCCTTCCGACTCCCGCAGCTCGCGGAGGTCCTCGACCTCGACCACCGGCAGCTCAAGGACCTCGGCGAGGGCCTCGGCCGTCTCGCGGGCCCGCCGCAGGGGGCTGGTGAGGATGCGGCGGGCGCCGATCCCCGCCAGGTGGGGGGCCGCGGCTCTGGTCTGCTCCCGGCCGAGCTC
>JBOGZE010000213.1:0-1923 GCA_050697055.1 Solirubrobacterales bacterium | reverse complement strand
GTCCTCGAGGATCTCGGCGACGTTCGCCATCCGCAGCCGCTAGGTGAGCCCCGCGGCGAGCTGCTCGAGCTCGGGGACGTCGAGGGTGGGCTCGAAGATGAACGGCAGCGTCCTCACCGGGCTGCTCACCCGGCGCTTCAGCCGCTGCAGCTGGGCGCGGTGGGAGCGGGCGCGGCGGTGCTCGGAGAGGGCGGCGCGGATCGCCGCCCGCGCCGGCCCGTTGGCGTCGCCGAGGGCGCGCTCGAGGCTGCCGGTCTCGCCCTTGCTGAAGCGCTCGGGGTACATCGCGTTCATGTAGACGCGGTCGACGGCCATTCCCACCTCGTGGCTGAGCTCACCCTCGAGCGAAGCCGATTCGTTCACCGGCATCTCCTCGGGCAGCGCCACAATGGCTACACCGGTTGTCTCATGTTGGGTGATGAAGCGGTCCAGCTCCTTCGCCTGGGAGTGCACGGGCCCAACCCGGGCGATGCCGGCGAAGGTCCGCGGCGTCTGCAGGAAGCCGATCCCATGACCGGTCGCCGGCGCGTCCACGATCACCAAGTCGTAGCCGCTCGCCTTCTTCACCTTCCGGTCGGTCTGCGCGAGCTCCCAGACCTTGCCGATCGTCACCAGCTCCTTCAAGCCAGGGGTGGCCGCCGCCAGGTAGTTGAAGAGCTTCGAGCGCACCAGCAGGTCACGCATCGCCCGCACCTTCAGCTGCAGCAGCAGGTACTCGCGCAGAGACTCGTCGGGGTCGATCGAGATCGCCCACAGGTTCGGGGCCACCTCAACCTCGTTGAAGCCGATCTCGCCCTTCTTGAAGACCCGAGAGGCGGTCTCCTGGGAGGAGACCTCGCAGACGATCGTCCGCTTGCCGCGCGACGCGGCCGCCAATCCCAGCGCCAGGGAGACCGTGGACTTGCCGGTCCCGCCCTTTCCGGTCACGAACAGCAGTCGCTTGTCGAATAGGTCCGGCACGCCCGGGAGGATTCTTCCAACACAAGGCAGGAAATAAGCCCTTGCCTACGAAATAGCCCGCAGATGGCCGTATTGCGACGCAACAAGACAGCGTCGAAGGCGTCCGAGAGTGGACGCCTGCGACCCGACGACATCGTCGGGCCGAAGCGCGCGAGCAAGAACGGCAAGGGCAAGGCCGAGAAGAAGGGCAAGGGCAAGAAGGCCAGCACAAAGGCGGCCGCCACAAACACCGCGGCCGGATCTAAGAAGACCGGCCCCGCCAAGGTGATCGCCTTCGCCAACCAGAAGGGCGGCGTCGCCAAGACCACCACCGCGCTCAACCTCGCGGTCGCCTTCAAGGAGTCCGGCCACAGGGTGCTCGCCGTCGACATGGACCCCCAGGGCAACCTGACGATGAGCCAGGGAGTCGATCCCGACAAGGTCGAGAAGAGCATGTTCGACGTCCTCGTCCACCGGATGCCGATCCGCGAGGTAATCGTCGAGAAGGAGATCGACGTCGCCGTCGCCTCGATCGACCTGGCCGGCGCCGAAATCGCGATGAGCGCCCAGATCGGCCGCGAGCGGGCCCTGCAGAAGGCCCTCGACGACGTCCGCAAGGACTACGACTTCGTCTGCATCGACACCCCGCCCAGCCTCGGGCTGCTCACCGTCAACGCGCTCACCGCCGCCGACAAGGTGATTGTGCCGGTCCAGTGCGAGTACCTCTCGATGCGCGGCCTGGTCCAGCTCCAAAACACCCTTCAGATGATCCGCGAGAACCTCAACCCGGGCGTCGAGATCGAGGGGATCCTGCCGACGATGCTCGACTCGCGCACCGTCCACGCCAAGGAGGCGGTGGAGATCCTCGAGGAGAACTTCGGCGACCTGGTCTTCGAGTCGCGGATCCGCAAGGCGATCAAGTTCGCCGAGGCGCCCGTCCGCGGCACCTCGGTGCTCAAGTACGACCCGAAGAGCAAGGCCGCC
>JBOGZE010000212.1:0-6339 GCA_050697055.1 Solirubrobacterales bacterium | reverse complement strand
GGTGAAGGATGCGCTGGTAGTGGGTGATGATCAGGACGCCCATCTCCGGCCCCGCGAAGCTGTTGACGCCCTCGGCGACGACCCGAAGCGCGTCGATGTCGAGGCCGGAGTCGGTCTCGTCGAGCACCGCCAGCTCGGGGCGGAGCATCGCGAGCTGCAGGATCTCCATCCGCTTCTTCTCGCCGCCGGAGAAGCCATCGTTGACGTAGCGGGACGAGAACTCCTTCGGAATGTTGGTGAGCGCCATCGCTTCCTCGGTCTGCTTGCGGAAGTCCTTCAGCTTCACGGGCTCCTCGTCCTTAGCCTCGCGGTGGGCGTTGACCGCCATCCGCAGGTACTTGGCGACGGTGACGCCGGGAATCGCGACCGGGTACTGGAAGGCCATGAACAGCCCCATCCGGGAGCGCTCGTCGGGAGCGGCCTCGGTGATGTTCTCGCCCTTGAAGGTGATCGTCCCCTCGGTGATCTCGAGGCCGGGGTGGCCCATGATCGCGTTCGCGAGGGTGGACTTGCCCGAGCCGTTTGGCCCCATCAGCGCATGGATCGCGCCCATCTCGACGTCAAGAGATACGCCATTGAGAATCAGTTTGTCCTCGGCGGTCACGTGCAGGTTGCGGATCTCGAGCTCTGCCAAATTCGGCTCCTAGGTCGTTCGGTTTTCGTGGCCTGGAACTAGGCGGCGCCGGCGACCGCGGGCTTGCCGCGCGACCCCGGTTGGTGCCCCTCGCCCCCGGGTGAATGCTGGTCGGCGAACTCGACCAGGTCGGCGAGCGTGGTCCCGGACAACGCCTTGGTGACGCCGCCCTGCACCCTGGTCCAGAGCAGCTTGGTGGCACAGGCCTGGTCGCCATCGGTCTCGTGCGAGCATGAGACCTTGCCCTCGGGGTCGGGATGGAAGCACTCCATCGGCGCGATCGCTCCCTCCAGTGCCTCTACCACCTCGAGCATCTCGATCTGCTCGGCGGGGCGCCCCAGCCGGTAGCCGCCGTGGGCACCGCGCTGGCTCTCGACCAGGCCGGCCTTGCGCAGCTTGGCGACCAGATGCTCGAGGTAGGAGAGCGGGAGCCGCTCGGAATCGGCGACGGCGCTCAGCGCCACCGGGGCCTCGCCGTCCTGACGGCCCAGCTCGACCATCAGACGGACCCCGTACTCGGCTCGGGTGGAGAACAACATCGAGAGAAATCCTAGCTGAGTGGTCGGATAAGCGGTGCCGGGAGGCGTTCAGCCGGCGCGGGGAACGCCGCCGCCGCGCTCCACGATCCCGCGGAGGACGTTGCGGAACTCGGCGTAGACGCGGGGCCCGGCGGCCTCGGCGTGGCGCCGTTCGATCTGCGCGACGATCTCGTCGCGCAGGCGCAGCTGCTCAAGGCCGCGCCTTGTCGGGACGATCAGCTTGGCGCGCCGATCGCTGGGATCGGGGTGGCGCTCGATGTACCCGAGGCCCTCGAGCTCGTCCACCAGCCGGCCGACCACCTGCTTGTCTCGTCCCGAGAGCCTGGCGAGCTCGCTGGCGCGGACCCCGTCCTCGTCGAGGTAGGCGAGCACGGCGCTGTGGCGCGGGTGCAGCCCCGCGTGCCCCTGGGCGGCGAGGCGCTCGAACAGCTCTCCCTGGAGGGTCCGCTGGAGGCGAGCGGTGAGGACCCCGAGATCGGGGTTCAGCTGCTGCCTCTCGCTGCGTCGCTTGGTCGTCGTCACGATGGTCGCACCACGAGATAGTAAAGGAACGAGACGGTCTCATCGCGCGACCAAGACTTTAGAGCCGGTTGAGTCGCTCGGCTAAGATCGGCGACAAGCTTCCAAAGGAGATTCGATGACCACCACACGTCGTTCCAATTTCGCTGCCACGATCAGGACGACCCTCCTGCTCGCCGGCCTCACCGGGCTGCTCGTCGTCATCGGCGCACTCATCGGTGGGCCCGAGACCGCGGGCCTCTTCCTGTTCTTCGGCCTGGTCCTCAATCTGGGCGCCTACTGGTTCAGCGACCGGATCGCGCTGAGGATGTCGCGGGCGAAGCCGGTCTCCGAGGAGGAGGCCCCGCGCCTCTATCAGATGGTCAGGGACCTGACCACGCGCGCCGGGCTGCCGATGCCGAAGCTCTACGTGATCCCCCAGGATCAGCCCAACGCCTTTGCCACCGGGCGCAACCCCGAGCACTCGGCGGTCGCGGTCACCCAGGGCATCCTCAAGCTGCTCTCCGAGGACGAGCTGCGCGGCGTGCTCGCCCACGAACTCGGCCACGTCCGCAACCGCGACATCTTGATCACCTCGGTCGCATCCGCGATCGGCGGTGCGATCACCTACATCGCCTACATGCTGCTCTGGTTCGGCGGCGACAACGACTCACCGCTCGGCCTGGTGGGCGCGCTGGCGCTGGTGCTGCTGGCGCCGATCGCGGCGTCGATCATCCAGCTGTCGATCTCTCGCCAGCGCGAGTACTCGGCCGACGCCACCGGCGCCGAGATCTGCGGCAACCCCGAGTCGCTGGCGAGCGCGCTGCTGCGTCTCGAGGAGGGCGCCAAGGCCGTGCCGATGCAGGTGAACCAGGCGGCCGAGCCGCTCTACATCGTCAAGCCCTTCCGGGGCGGCGGCATGGCGTCGCTGTTCTCGACGCACCCGCCGATCGAGGAGCGGGTCCGCCGGCTGCGCCAGATGCGCCCGACGATCGCCTAATGCGAGGGGGTCGCTTGCGACCACCCGTTTAATGGCCATGGGATATCGGATTCTGGATTCGGGGGACGCCTTCTGGCGTCCCTCGAACCAGATGCAGGTCGAGAACACCGACCTCGCGAAGCAGCTCAAGGCCGAGACCCTGGGCGCCCGCCTCTGGCGACTCCATCCCGGCCAGGCCTCGACCAGGCACCGGCATCGAGTGCAGCACGAGCTCTATCTGCTGCTCGACGGGAGCGGCCGGATCCGCGTCGACGATGAGCTGCTTACCCTCGAGCCGCTCTCAGCCCTGTTGGTCGAGCCCGACACCGTCCGTCAGGTCTTCAACGACACCGACGCCGACGCGCTCTGGCTGGTGGTCGGGGCGCCGCCGGAGGGAGCCAACACCCTGGAGATGAGCGACGAGCAGCTCGCGTACCTGTATCCAGACGGCCTCAAGGCGCTGCCGCCGGAGCTCGGGGGCGGCGACTTCGACGGCTGAGTGCACGCTACACTAATTGAAGTATTGGAAATCCGATCAGGATTTGGGAATATGAGTGACGTGGTCGATATGCCCCGCAAGGAAGTGCCGCCGCCTCTCGAGCTGGTCAAGGAGAGAATCGACGAGGTGTTGCCGCCCGATGTCCAGGGCGAGGTCGAGGCGGGCGAGGTCGCGATCGTCGACACCCGCGAGCCGGAGAAGTTCGAGCAGGGACACATTCCCGGGGCGGTCAACGTCCCCGCCGGCGAGAACGGGGTGGACTCCCACTCCGCGGACTTCGCCACCAAGTTCGCCGAAGCGACAGAGGGGAAGCCGGCGCTTCTCTACTGCAACACCGGCAACCGCTCCGCCCGCGCCGCCGACGCGCTCACCAACGAGCACGGGGTCGAGGGCGCTCGCTCGCTGGTCGGAGGCGTGAAGCTCTGGGATGACCTCGGCCTTCCCGTCGAGGGTACGGTTGAGGTCGAGGAAGAAACGGACGAGGAGGAGGACGAAGACTGATGGAGGCCGGAACGCTCAGCCTCGAGGAGATCAAGAAGCGGATCGAGCAGCTCTCTCCCGAGCAGGCCTTCGAGGAGATCAAGGGTGCCAACGGCGACCTCGTCCTGCTCGACATCCGCGAGCCCCACGAGCACGCCGAGGCGCATCTAGAGGGCGACGTCCTGGTGCCGCCAGTCGAGGTGGCCGAGCGGATCGACGAGCTCGCCCCCGACACCTCCCAGCGGGTGATCCTCTACTGCCGTTCCGGTGCGCGCTCGGCGCGCGCCGCGAACCTCCTGCAGGAGCAGTTCGGCTACGACAACGTTGCCAACGTCGAGGGCGGGATCCTCGCCTGGCAGGAGCAGGGCCTGCCGGTGGACGAGGTCGAGGGGATGACCCCGGAGCAGCGCGAGCGCTACTCCCGCCACACCCTGCTCCCCGAGGTCGGCGTCGAGGGCCAGCTGAAGCTGCTCAACTCGAAGGTGCTCCTGGTCGGCGCCGGCGGGCTCGGCGCCCCGTCCGCGCTCTATCTGGCGGCGGCCGGAATCGGGACGCTCGGCCTGGTCGACGACGACGAGGTCGATGCCACCAACCTGCAGCGCCAGGTGATCCACAACACCGAGCGCGTCGGGCAGCCGAAGACCGAGTCGGCTCGGAAGACGATCGAGGCCCTCAATCCCGACGTCGAGGTGGTTGAACACCGCACCCGGCTCGACGCCACCAACGTCATCGACATCATCAAGGACTACGACGTGATCGTCGACGGGGCCGACAACTTCCCCACCCGCTACCTCCTAAACGACGCCTCCGTGCGGCTGCGAAAGCCGGTGGTCTCCGCCTCGATCCTCGCCTTCGACGGGCAGATCTCCACCTTCGTCCCCTTCGAGGGGCCCTGCTACCGCTGCCTCTACCCGACTCCGCCGCCGGCGGAGCTGGCGCCGAGCTGCGGTGAGTCCGGCGTCCTCGGGGTGATGGCCGGGGTCCTCGGCCTCCTGCAGGCGAACGAGGTGATCAAGCTGGTCGCCGGGATCGGCGAGCCGCTGATCGGCCGCCTCTTGCTCTACGACTCGCTCGGCACCCGGTTCACCGAGCTGAAGGTCCGGCGCGATCCGGACTGCCCGATCTGCGGCCCGAACGCCGAGGAGATCCCCGAGAGCGAGATGGGGAAGTTCCCGGACTACGAAGCGTTCTGCGCCCGCTAGTCAGCTCGCGGTAGCTTTCCCGCCGATGCCGACGATCAAGGTGCCACCCGTGCTCCGCCCACAGACCGACGGTGAATCCGAGGTCTCGGTCGGCGGCGGGACCGTTGGCGCCGCGCTCGAGGCGCTCGCCGAGCGCTATCCGGCCACCCGCGACCAGCTCTTCTCGCCCGAGGGCGAGCTCAACCGCTTCGTCAACGTCTACCTCAACGACGAGGACGTCCGGGTGCTCGACGGCCTCGAGACCGGCGCCGCCGACTCCGACACCGTGGTCATTCTCCCGGCGATGGCCGGCGGCTAGGCCCCGCGACCTCAGTGCTCTAGGACGAGCCCGAGGAAGCGCTTGGTGCGCTCCTCCTTCGGGCTCCCGAGCACATCCTTGGGTTTGCCCTGCTCGACGGTCACGCCCTCGTCCATGAACACGACCTGATCGCCGACGTCGCGGGCGAAGCCCATCTCGTGGGTGACCACGACCATCGTCATCCCCTCGTCCGCGAGCTCGCGCATGACGTCGAGGACCTCCTTGATCAGCTCCGGGTCGAGGGCGCTGGTGACCTCGTCGAAGAGCATCAACTGCGGGTCCATCGCCAGCGCCCGGGCGATCGCCACCCGCTGCTGCTGGCCGCCGGAGAGGCGCTCCGGGTACTCCTCGAGTTTGTCGGCGAGCCCCACCCGCTTCAGGAGCGCCGCCGCCTTCGTCCTCGCCTCGCCCTGGCCCCGCTTCAGCACCGTCCGCTGCGCCATTGCGACGTTCTCGATCGCGTTCTTGTGGGGGAAGAGGTTGAACTGCTGGAAGACCATCCCCACCCGCTGGCGGACGAAGTCGACCTCCCAGCCGGACTCGCCCTCGCTGGAGCCGGGTCCCTTGCAGATGTCGCGGCCCTCGAAGAAGATCTCGCCATCGTCTGGTGGCTCGAGCATGTTGATGCAGCGCAGCAGGGTGCTCTTGCCCGAGCCGCTCGGCCCAAGCACGCAGACGACCTCGCCCTTGGCGACCTCGAGATCGATGCCGCGGAGGACGTGCAGGTCGCCGAAGCTCTTCTGCACGCCCTTCACCGTCAGCATTGGCTCGGCCATGTTCATCAGACCGGCCCGCCGGTCGGCCCCGCCGTCACCGGCGAGGGCGTTGGGGCCGGGCCCGCACCGCCGCCGGTGCGCGAGGTGCGCTCCTGCTGGCGAGCGATCAGCCGGTCGACAACCCGCGCCAGCGGAATGGTGACGATCAGGAAGAAGATCGCCCCCAGGGTGAGCGCCGAGCTGTTGAAGGTCTCCGACTGGATGTCGCGGCCCGCCTGCACAACCTCGACGAAGCCAATCACACTGACC
The DNA here is from genome assembly GCA_050697055.1 of Solirubrobacterales bacterium. GTDB lineage: Bacteria > Actinomycetota > Thermoleophilia > Solirubrobacterales > 70-9 > CAVVYV01. The sequence continues at coordinate 185 of JBOGZE010000212.1, read as the reverse complement.
AGCGAGGTGTCCTTCATCAGGGCGATGAAGTCGTTGAGCAGCGGCGGGATCACCTTGCTCACCGCCTGGGGGACGATCACCTGCCGCATCGATTGCCGGTAGCTCATCCCCAGCGAGCGCGCCGCCTCCATCTGGCCCCGGGGCACCGCCTCGATCCCCGCCCGGTAGACCTCGGCCATGTAGGC
>JBOGZE010000211.1:0-3861 GCA_050697055.1 Solirubrobacterales bacterium | reverse complement strand
TGTCTGCGGGGAATCGGCAGTGTAGCCAAGGGGTTCACGTCTCCAGATCGGCTCGCCCAACCGAGGTTGTGCGACGAACCTTCATCTGGACACCGTCCGGCTCGGAGGGCACAATGCGAACGTGTGTTCGCGCCCATGACATCGATCCGAGCCGAAGACGACACGCTAGATTTGTGTGACCACTGCGGGTGTGGTGGAACGGTAGACACGCGTGCCCCAGGAGCACGTGCCCTTACGGGCGTGGAGGTTCGACTCCTCTCACCCGCATCACCGGAACCGTAGATGCACAGCAGGGCGACCGTAGCGGAGGCGCTCAGGCTCCGAGACGAGGAAGGGTTCGGGGCGGTGCGAGTCGCCCGTCGGCTGGGGCTTTCGGTCGGGACTGTCCGCGACTGGCACGCCGGCAAGCTGCCGCGGCATTCGCGGACGACGCTCCGAAACGGAGATCCTCTCCCACCTGCCTGTCTGGTCTGCGGTCAGGACAAGCATCGGTTCGCTGAGCTCCCCCGCGCTTACGTCCATCTCCTTGGGCTTTACCTAGGCGACGGGACGATCTCCAGGCACCGCCGAGGGGTCTAGCAGGCTTCGGATATTCCTCGACAAGGAGTACCCCGAAATCGTCGCCGAATGCGAAGCGGTAATGAGCGCTGTGATGCCAGGGAACGGCGTGGAGCGCCTTCTGACGCCGAGCAATTGCTTCCAAGTCTCCTCGTACTCCCGCGCATGGCCTTGCCTCTTCCCGCAGCACGGGGCCGGGATGAAGCACACCCGTCGTATCTGGCTTGCGGAATGGCAGAGGGAGCTTGCCGAGCACTGGCCGGAGGCGCTGCTCCGCGGGCTAATCCAGTCCGACGGCTGCCGGTTCACGAACACTCGCGGCAGGTCGGACACCTGGTCCGCGCCTCGCTATGGGTTCTCGAATCGCTCCACCGACATCACCAGCAGCTTCTGCACTGCCTGCGAGAAGCTCGGGCTGCGGGGGACCGCAGCGTTCCCGAGGAACGAGACGAAAGCGGTAACGATCTACGTCTGGCGCAAGGAGGATGTCGCGAGGATGGACGAGTTCATCGGGCCGAAGGCCTGACCCTCGACCTCCGCCTCAGCCTTGGAGATCAGGCGGCCGCGGATGACTCGGCCGGCTTAAAGCGTTCGGGCTCCACCGGCGCCGGGGCGCCGAGGGCATAACCCTGGGCCTCGTCTGCGCCCAGCTCCTCGAGCGTCTGCAGGGTCGCCAGGTCCTCGACCCCCACGGCGACGGTCCGGGAGCCGAAGCGGCGGGCCGGCTGCACGATCGCCTCGATCGCGGTGCGGCTGGCGGGCTCGCGGCTCAGGTCTCGGGCGAACTCACGCCCGAGCTTCAGATAGCCGACCGGGAGGCTCCTGAGCGTGGCGAGCTCGGCCGGTCCGGTCCCGAACTGGTCGACCGCCAGCACGAAGCCGAGGTCCTTGAGGCTCCAGAGGAACTCCCGGGCGTCGGCCTCCGCCTTGACCAGGTCCGCCTCGCCGAGCTCGAAGGTGAGGTTGGCGGGATTGGCGCCGGTGTCGACCAGTCTCTCCCTGACCTGCTCGACAAAGGCGGGGGTGATCGACTGCGACGCCAGGTTCATCGTCACCGGCTTGCATCCGGCGGCGATCTCGATCGCCCGATCGGTGACCCAGAGATCGATCTCAACGATCGGGCCGTGGCGGGTCGCCGCGTCGAGGAACTCGGAGGTCGGGGTGACGCGGTCGCCCTCGACCAGACGCAGCAACAGCTCGTGCCGGAGGATCCTCCCAGTCCGCAGATCGACTATCGGCTGCTGGTGGAGGGCGAAGCCATCCTGCTCCAGTGCCCGCCGCAGCCGCTCGTCCCAGTGCGACTCCGCCTGGTCGTTCCCCCCGGAGACTGTTCCATGTCGCCGGGCTTCAGGGCTCATCGGTCCCGCCAAGCATCACCCCGATGCGGAGGACCTGCAAGGGGAGGAAATACCCCGCGCAATGGGGGTGAACTACGGACTCGGCTATTTCAAATCGTGCCCAAGTGGCGCAGCGCCGACTGCGCGGCGTTGTAGCCGTTCATCCCGTGCGCTCCGGCGCCAGGAGGGGTTGCCGCCGAGCAGATGTAAACGCCGGGGATACCCGTGCTGTAGGGGTCGAGCGCGAAGCGGGGCCGGACCAGGACCTGGACCGGCGTGTTGGCGCCGGTGATGATGTCGCCGCCAACGTAGTTGGCGTTGTACGCGGCGAGGTCGGCGGGCGAGCGCAGCGACGTCGCGACGATCCGCTCGCGGAAGCCGGGGGCAAAGCGCTCGATCTGGTCGAGCAGCGCGTCGGTGGCATCACCGTCATAGCCGTTCGGCACGTGCGCGTAGGCCCAGATCGGATGCAGATCGCCCGCGGAGCGCTCCGGGTCGGCGAGGTACTGCTGGCCGACCAGGAGGAACGGCCGCGCGGGCATCCGCCCGCGGTCGACGTCCCGCTCCGCGGCCACCAGCTCCTCGAAGGACCCGATCACGTGAACCGTCCCCGCCTTCCGGCATGACTCGTTGGTCCACGGCAACCCTCCCTCGACCGCCAAGTCCACCTTGAACGCGCCCGGTCCATGGCGATAGCGGCGGTAGGCGCGGGCGACGCGGGCGGGAAGGCGATCCCCCGCGATCTCGGCCACCGCCCCGGGCGCGAGGTCGAGGGCGACGATCTCGGCGTCCGGCAGCTCGGTGAGCGAGCCGACCCGCCGGCCGGTCTCGATCCTCCCTCCGTGCTCCGCGAGCACCGAGGCAAGCGCGTCGGTGATCGAGCGGGAGCCACCTTTTGCGACGGCCCAGCCGTAGCGGTGGCCGGCGGCGATCAGTGCACACCCAACCGACGAGCTCATCGGCCTGTTCAGGGGGCTGAACGAGTGCGCGGCGACCCCGCCGAACAGGGCACGGGCCTGCGGCGTCCGCCAGCTGCGGGCGAGCAAGGTCGCCGGCGCGGCCGCCGGAAGGCCGAAGCGCGCGAGTCGGAACGGGTGCCTGGGCAGGTGGAGGATCGGACCGAGCATGTCCTCGGCGAGGGCGTCGAAGTGGGCGGAGGAGGACCCGAACACCCGCCGCCAGCGAGCGCCGTCCTCCCCCAGCCCCTCCGCGGTCGCCCCGATCGACCTCACCATCACCCCGGCGCTGCCGTCGTCGAGCGGGTGGGCGAGGTCGACTTTGGGCCAGCGCCATTCGAGGCCATGCTTCTCCAGGTCGAGCGATTTGAGGAAGGGCGAGGCAAGGGCCATCGGATGCACGGCGGAGCAGTCGTCGTGGAGCAGGCCCGGCACCGTCAGCTCGGTGGTCCGGGTGCCGCCGCCGATCGTCTCCTCGGCCTCGAGCACCGTCACCCCGACGCCCTCGCGGGCGAGGGCCACCGCACAGGCGAGCCCGTTCGGGCCCGATCCGACGACGATCGCCTCGCTCAAGCGACCGAGGCGGGCTCTCTACCGCTCACGCGCCCCGTGCTCACCTCGACCGGGAAGTCGAACGACTCGTCGAGCCACGGCTGGCGATTCACCATGTCGGCGACGGCGACCGAGCCCTCCTCGACGAGCCCGGTGGCGGCGTCGTAGATCCGGTAGCGCTGGCGCCCGCGGCCCCCCGCGGCGGGCTCGGACTCCAGCTCAATCACCCGCACGTCCCCCGGCTCGAAGCCGCAGATCTGCTGCACGGCGTCGAGCAGCTGCTTGCCGTGGAAATGGGCGTCGCCGAAGTTCCAGCCGTTGACGATGTTGGAGATGAGCTCGCCCTCGCGCGCGTCGTAGGCCTCGACGTCGTCGACCGCGTGCGGCAGCAGGGCGTTGAGCGCCCGGCCATGGGAGTGCAGGGCGCGGAAGGCCAGTCCCCGGTTGAGCAGATAGTG
>JBOGZE010000210.1:0-4377 GCA_050697055.1 Solirubrobacterales bacterium | reverse complement strand
TCTTGACCCCCGGCTACCGTGGACAGACGCAATGCGACTGATCGTCACAGAGAAGAACAACAGCGCCAAGAAGATCGCGGAGATCTTGAGCGGCGGCACCGCGAAGGAGGATTCCTCCTACAAGACCCCGTTCTACACCTGGCAGGGACCGGACGGCCCGGAGATGGCGATCGGGCTGAAGGGCCACGTCCTCAACCCCGGCTTCCCCGAGTCCTACAACAACTGGCAGGAGACCAACCCGCGCGATCTGATCGATGCGGAGCTGATCTCCGAGCCGACCGACAAGAACGTGGTCCGGGCACTGAAGAAGGTGGCGAAGGACGCCGACGACCTGGTGATCGCCACCGACTTCGACCGCGAGGGGGAACTGATCGGGCTCGAGGCGCTCCAGGAGATCATCGAGACAAACCCCAAACTGGCCACGCTGGAGTCCAACGGGTCGGGCGGGGGAGCGACCGGCACCGCGGTGAAGCGGGCCCGCTACTCGGCCCTGACCAAGGACGAGATCGAGCGCGCCTTCGCCAACCTCGACGAGCTCTCCTATGACCTCGCCAACGCCGGCGCCGCCCGCCAGGACATGGACCTGATCTGGGGGGCGACCCTGACGAGGGCGGTGTCGACGGCGACCCGGCGCTTCGGCTCCAACTTCCTCTCGGTGGGCCGGGTGCAGAGCCCGACCCTCGGCCTGATCGTCCAGCGCGAGCTCGAGCGCCGCGCCCACCTCCCCGAGCCCTTCTGGGAGGTGAGCGCCAAGTTCGCCCACTCGGACGGCAGCTTCGTTGCCGAGCACACCACCGACAAGTTCTGGAAGGAAGCGGAGGCGAAGGCGGCGGTCGCCAACTCGAAAACCCCGGGCACGGTCAAGGAGATCAACGCGAAGAAGAACACCCGCAAGCCACCGACCCCGCTCAACACCACCGCCTTCACCACCGACGCCTCGAGCCGCCTCGGGATCACCCCCTCGCGGGCGATGCGGATCGCCGAGGACCTTTACATGGACGGCTACATCTCCTACCCGCGAACCGACAACACCGTCTATCCCAAGTCGCTCGACGTGAAGGAGCTGGTCGGCGAGCTGGTCGGGATCGACGACTTCAAGGCGGCCGAGTTCCTGCTCGACGGGCGGGCGCTGGAGCCGACCCGGGGTAAGAAGGAGACAACCGATCACCCGCCGATCTATCCGACCTCGGCGGTCAACCCGCATCGTCTCGAGGCGCGCAGCGAGGCTCACCGCAAGGTCTACGAGCTGGTCGCTCGCCGCTTCCTCGCCACCTTCTCGCCGCCGATGGTGACCGAGTCGACCCGCGCCAACATCGACACGGCCACCGCCAACGGTGGCGATCCGGAGATCTACTTCGTGCGCGGCTCCCATGTGGTCGATCCGGGCTACGCCGCGATCTACACCTACGCCCGCTCGGCCGACACCGAGATCCCGAAGCTCACCGAAGGCCAGGAGCTTGAGCTCGAGGGGGTGGAGATGGAGGGCAAGGAGACCCCGCCGCCGCCGCGGATCAGCCAGGGCAAGCTGATCGAGATGATGGAGGAGCGCGGCCTCGGCACCAAGGCGACCCGCGCCGACATCATCCAGAAGCTCTATGACCGCGGCTACGTCTTCGGCAACCCCCCGGAGCCCTCGGAGACCGGGATCGCGATGTGCAAGGCGTTCGAGCACTACGTGCCGCGGATGGCGACCCCCGACATGACGGCCGAGATGGAGGCGGAGATGGACCAGATCGCCGCCGGCGAGATGACCAAGGACGAGGTGCTCGCCGACAGCCGCGACCTGCTGCGCTCGGCCTTCGACGAGATCGGCTACGACGTGAAGACCGATGACGACGACGCCAAGTGGCGGAAGTTCGCCAGGGAGGTCTGGGCGGGGATGGACCAGGACCGGATCCTCGGCCCTTGCGTCGTCTGCGAGGAGGCGGGACGCAAGCAGGAGGACGGCTCGCCAAACATGCTGCGGATCATCAAGGCGCGGAAGTCCGGCAAGCGCTTCGTCGGCTGCCAGGGCTGGGACGGCGACAACCCCGATTCCCCCGACTCCTGCGACGTCACCTTCCCGCTGCCGCAGCGGGTGCGCGGGCTCTACAAGATCGAGGAGCTCTGCTCTGTCTGCGGGCGCACCCCGCGCCTCCAGGTGGTCCCCTGGCGCGGCCGCCCCTGGAAGCTCTGCCTCAACGATGACTGCCCCTCGATGGCGGAGATGAAGCGCCGCCGCGCCGAGCGCGAGGCTGCGAGGGCGGCGAAGGAGGCGGCCGAGAAGGACGCTGCCGAGGCCGCTGAGAAGGACGGCGCCAAGGTGGACGCCAAGGCCGCCAAGGAGGCTGCGAAGGAGGAGAAGGCGAAGCTCGCCGGCCAGGCTTCGGCCACCAAGGTGAAGCGGGCCCGGATCGGCTCGGGTGCCGGCGCCAAGAACGGCCGCGGCTCGGGCACCAAGAACGGCGCCCGCTCGAAGTCCAAGGCCAAGCCTCGCGCGAAGCGCTAGTCGAAGTCGGCTGACACCTCGAGGGCTCTGCGGGCGGCTTCAATCGTGCCGGCGAGCCTTGACGCGCCGTCCTCAGCTCCGTTCGGCTTCCAGTAGAGCGGGCTGATGCCGTCGAAGGCGAGCTGGTGGGCGATCGCGACTCCGCGGGCGTTCGGGCGCTCGATGGTCGCGATGCGCTCGGCCAGCGCCTCGATCTCCGCCTGACAGGAGCGCACAGCGACGCAATCGACCGGGATCTTCACCGAGAAGGGAGACCAGGGCAACTCAGCCGCCTCGATTCTCAAGCGAAGCGCATGGGCGAGCTTGCGGCGCGCCCTCGGGCTGGTTATGCGGCGGGCTCGGAGGGCGAGGGCGGCACTGGCGGATGGCCTGACGCCATCCGCCAGCTCGGCATCGAACGCCGGGCCGGCCAGAAAGGCCCACAGGTGGACTGTCAGCTGCCGCCCGAGGCGCCAGGAGGGCAGTCGGTCTGAACGGGGGAAGAGGGCCACAGAAGCCTTTCGGCAGTCGACGATTACGCCGACCAGACTTCCCGGCACACCTCAGTCTGAATGTACCACCGTCACGTCCGGGCGCCCGAGGGAGCCGCGCTGACGGCCGCCCGAGTTAGCCTGACCACTGTGTTCATCTCGCTCGAGGGCATCGACGGGTCGGGGAAGACGACCCAGGCGAAGCGGCTGGCGGACGCCCTCGGCCCGGAGGCCCTGCTTGTAAGAGAACCGGGGGGCACGGTGGCGGGGGAGCGGATCAGGGAGCTGCTCAAGGATCCCGAGCTCCATCTCGAGCCGCTGGCGGAGCTGCTGCTCTTCTGCGCCGCCCGCGCCCAGCTCACAGAAGAGGTGATCCGGCCGCGGCGGGAGGCCGGCGAGGACGTTGTCTGCGACCGTTTCAGCGACTCGAGCGTCGCCTACCAGGGAGTCGCCCGAGGGCTTGGGGTCGAGCGGGTCGAGCACCTCTGCGACCTGGCCACCGGCGGGCTCTGGCCCGACCTCACCCTGTTGCTGCGGCTGCATCCAGAGGTCGCCGCCGAGCGGATCGCCGCGGAGGGCAGGGCGGCCGACCGGTTCGAGGGCGAGGGGATGGAGCTGCAGCGGCTGGTCGCCGAGGGCTATGAGGCGATGGCGAGCCGCCATCCCCGCCGGATCCGGGTGATCGACGCAAGCGCCGACCCCGACTCCGTCCACGCCGCGGTGATCGCCGAGGTGAGCGGGGTGCGGGCATGAGCGCCGCGGCGCAGCGCGAGGCGCAGATTCCCGAGGGGCTTGCGGCGGCGACCCGCCACCAGCCCCGCCCGCGCGCGAGCCTCGGCGCCGCCCTCGTCGCGGGGCCGAGCCACGCCTATCTCTTCCGCGGCCCGCGGGGCTCGGGCAAGCGAACTGCGGCTCGTGCCTTCGCCGCCGAGCTCCTCGCCGAGGGGTCGTCCGACCCGAGCGACGCCCGCCGCCGGGCCCTGCTCGATCCTTCTCCGCATTCGGACCTCGTCTGGCTGAGGCCGCCGGGCGCCCAGCACCTGGTCGACGACGTCCGTGAAGGGGTGATCCGGGCGGCAAGCCTCAGCCCGGCGGAAGGCGAGCGCCGCGTATTCGTGATCGAGGAGGCGGAGGCGCTTCGCGACGAGAGCCAGAACGCCCTCCTGAAGACCCTGGAGGAGCCTGCCCCCTTCGCCCATCTGATCCTGATCTGCTCCGATCCGGAGCTGCTCGCCCAGACGATCGTCTCGCGCTGCGCGCCGGTCGAGTTCGCACCGCTCTCACCCGCTGCGGTGCTCGAGGCGACCGGCTCGAGCGAGAGCCCCGAGACCAGCGCCGCCTCGCGGCTCAGCGGCGGCGACGTCGAGCTCGCTCGGTTGCTGCTCTCGGAGCGCGGCGGCGCCCTGCGCGCAGCGGCAG
>JBOGZE010000209.1:0-2058 GCA_050697055.1 Solirubrobacterales bacterium | reverse complement strand
GCCCCTGCCAGCTGGCAGGGGCCGTCCGCTTCCGGATGAAAGCTCCTCGCCGCTAACGCCAATCAACGAGAGGAGCAACCTTGTCGCATGATGACGTGCTGTTCGGCTACCGGCTGCGCCTGTTCTCGCTCGCCGCGGAGATCGGGGTGCGCCCGGCCTGCCGGGCGATGGGGGTCCACCACTCGACCTACTACCGCTGGAAGCCCCAGGTTGAGGCCTCTGGCCTGGAGATGCTGCGCCCCCGAGAGCGCCGGGCGCCGCGGATGCCGAACCAGATCCCGGCGATGGTCGAGGAGCGGATCCTCGCCTTCTCACTCGGGCACGCCGGGCTCGGGCCGAAGCGGATCGCGGCCCGGCTTCGCCGCCCCGAGTGGGGCGGGTTCGAGGTCTCCCCGAACGGGGTCTGGAAGGTGCTCCGCCGCCACGGCCTCTCGACCCGGAGGGCCCGGCTGGCGCTGATCGCCGGCCACAGAGCGCCCTATGAGCCGCCCCGCGAGCCCGAGCCCGAGCCGCACGTTGACTCGGAGCGCCCGGGCGAGCTGGTCGGCCTCGACTGCTTCTTCGTCGGCCGCCTGCACGGCACCAAGGGCGCGGTCTGGCAGCTCACCGCCTGCGACACCTACTCCTCCTATGGCTGGGCCGAGCTCGTGGTCTGCCCCGAGGGCAACCCCACCCAGCCCCAGACCTCGGCCTTCGCCAGGCGAGTCGCTCGCGAGCTCCAAGGCGCCGGCTGGCGGCTCGAGCGCGTGCTCACCGACAACGGCAACGAGTTCCGCGCTCAGCGCTTCGGCAAGGGACTCATGGGCCTCGGGGCGACCCAGACGAAGATCCGCGCCGGCCGCCCGCAGACCAACGGGCACGTCGAGCGCCTGCATCGCACGATCCTCGAGGAGTGCTGGCGGCCGGCCTTCGCCCGCTACCTGCAGGTTCGCTTCACGGGCCTGCGCCAGGAGCTCGAGATCTATCTCGACGAATACAACAACCGCCGCGAGCACCACGGCAGGAACACCCGAGGTCGGCCTCCGGCCGACCTCGTCTACGGTGCTCGCAAGATGGAGCCGAGATGAGCCCCGAGCGTCGCTACATCTTGGAGTCTGTTCAACCTAGGCGCCTGGCTGCAGCCCGATCGGCGGCCCCACCTTCCTCACCTCCTGCCCCGGTCCAAGCCTCTCGAGCACCTCGCCGAGCCTGGTGCCGTCCGGGAGCGCCAGCTCAGGATCGAGCTCGAGCAGCGGGACGAGGACGAAGCGCCGTGAGGTGAGCTCGGGGTGCGGCAAGGTGAGCCGCTCGCTGCTCAGCTCGAGCCCGCCCAGGAGCAGCAGGTCCAGGTCGATCGGGCGAGGCCCGTGGCGGGGGCCGGCGAAGGCGCGCCCGTGCTCGACCTCGATCGCCTTGCAGACGTCCAGAAGCTGATCGGGGCCGAGCGCGGTCCTCACCCGGGCGACGGCGTTGAGGAAGTCGGGCTGGTCAAGGATCTCTCCCACCGGCTCGGTCTCGTAGCGCGAGGAGACCGCCTCGACCTCGACGTCATGAGCACCGAGGTCGGCGATCGCCCGGCGCAGGTGAGATTCACGATCCCCGATGTTCGAGCCGAGCCCGATGTAGCCGACCCGCTCGGTCCCGCTCGGGTCCTCGCTCAGATCCCCTGCTCCTCTCCGGGCTCGCGGTCGACCGACCCCTCGAGGGTGACCTCGACCCCCGCCTCGTCCACGGTGTAGTGGAGCGGCGGCTCGGGCTTCGCCGCCCTCACCCTGACGCTCTCGCACTCGAAGCGCTCCATCAGCCGCTCGGCCACCACCTGGCAGAGGCGCTCAAGGGTCCGGTAGCTGCGCTCGCTGGCGGCGAGGGCGACGATGTCGCAGACCTCGGTGTAGTCGACGGTGTCCTCTACCCGGTCGGTGAGCACCGCGTCGCAATCGGCGACGTCGAGGGTGAGATCGAACTCGAGCCGCTGCCCGACCTCCTGCTCGGCCTCGGTCACCCCATGGTGGGTGTAGATGGAGAGGCCTCGAAGCTCGACCTCGACCGAGGACTGAACGCTGTCGTCGTGGGCTTCCA
>JBOGZE010000208.1:0-4733 GCA_050697055.1 Solirubrobacterales bacterium | reverse complement strand
CCGAGGCCTACGGCTCGATCGACGAGGCCAACTCCGCCCTCGGGGTCGCCCGCGCCCTCTGCGGCTCCCGCAAGCATCGCGACCTCGGCTCCGACCTGCTCCAGCTCCAGCAGGACCTGTTCGTCGCAGGGGCCGAGCTCGCCACCGCGCCGGAGGCGAGCGAGCGGCTCGAGGACGGGGTGAGCAGGATCACCGACGGGATGGTCGAGGCGCTCGAGGTCGACATCGATCGCTACATGCGCCAGGTCAACCTGCCGCCCCAGTTCGTGATCCCGGGCGGCACCGAGCTCTCCGCGGCACTGGACGTGGCGCGAACAGCGATCCGGCGGGCCGAGCGCCGGGTGGTCGCCCTTCGCGACTCGGAGGGGCTCGCCTCGGATGTGGTGCTCCGCTTCCTCAACCGGGCCTCCGACCTCGCCTTCGCGATGGCGCGGTTCGCCGACGAGCCCAACCCGCAGCTGTTCGAGGGCCGCCGGGGGCAAGCCGATGGCTAGCGCCAGCACCCGCCGCCGCGGCAAGTTCGAGACCGAGGTCGAGATCCGCGAGCACCGCCTGAGCGCCGACGAGCCTCCGGGCTCGGGGGGTGACGACAAGGGGCCCTCCCCGACCGAGCTCCTCGCCGCTTCCCTCGCCTCCTGCACCGCGATCACGATCGAGATGTATGCCGACCGGAAGGAGTGGGAGCTGGGCGCAGTCGAGGTCGACGTCGACTGGCCGAACGCGACCAAGGGCGGCAAGAGGATCGAGGTCGAGATCCGGATCCCAGCCGAGCTCAGCGACGAGCGGCGCCAGCGGCTCCTCGTGATCGCGGGCCACTGCCCGGTCCACAGGCTGCTGGAGGCGAAGGAGGTCGAGATCTCGGACTCGCTCGAGCTGCTGGAGTCGTGAACCTCGGTCTCGAGGGCCGCGGCTGCGTCGTCACCGGTGCGAGCCGGGGGATCGGCAGGGCGACGGCGCGGATCCTCTGTGAGGAGGGAGCGAACGTGCTCCTGGTCGCCCGCTCGGAGGAGCGGCTGCTGGAGGCGGCCGACGAGTGCGCCGAGGCCGGCGAGGAGGCCGGCGGCGAGGCCGAGTCGCTCGCCTCCGACCTAAGCGAGCCGGAGGCGGCCGCCAGGATCGTCGCCGAGGCGGAGCAGCGCTTCGGCCAGCTCGACGTGCTCATCAACGGGGCGGGCACCGCGCGCTGGCGCGATCTCGACGAGGTCCCCGACGAGGACTGGTACGAGGCCTGGGAGCTGAACGTGATGGCGCCGATGCGGCTGATGCGGGCGGCGGTGCCGGCGATGCGCGAGCGGGGCTGGGGCCGGGTGGTCAACATCTCCAGCACCGCCGGGAAGCGGCCCTCCGCGGCGATGCCCGAGTACTCGGTGGCGAAGGCCGCCGAGCTCTCCCTCTCCCGTCTCTATGCCGACCGCTGCGCCCCCGATGGAGTCCTCGTCAACGCGATCTGCCCGGGGCCGGTGAAGTCTGAGCTGTGGATGGAGCCCGGTGGGCTCCTCGACCAGTCGAAGGAGATGGGCGGACACGACAGCCGCGAGGAGGCCCTGGAGGTCGCCGGCGGCAAGCGGCCGATCGGCCGCCTCGCCGAGGTCGAGGAGATCGCCGGCGCGATCGCCTTCCTCTGCTCCGAGCACGCCTCCTACGTCGCCGGCGCCGCCTGGAGCGTCGACGGCGGCACCGTCCAGGTGATTATTTAGGGCGGCCGGGCGAGGTCCTGCCGGATCCTACGAGCCAGCAGGTAGGCCGCCCGCCTGACCCTTGGGGCTCAGCAGCTCGTCCGAGGTCGCGAGCTTCGCCCCTGCGTTGCTCATCTCCTCGAGCGCCCGCTCGCCGTCGCCGGGCTCGACTTCGACGGGGCGAATCGCGTCGGTGACCACCGTGGTGTCGAAGCCCTCGCCACATGCGTCGATCGCGGAAGCCCGCACGCAATAGTCCGTGGCCAGGCCGCAGACGGCCACCTGCTCGACCCCGCGCTCTCGCATCATCTCGGCGAGGTCCGACTTCTCGAACCCCGAATAACCCTGGTCCGCTCGTTCGCGGCCGACGTCCACGATCGCGTCGATCTCGATCTCGTCCATCGACCGATGAAGCTCGGCCCCCGGCGTCCCCTGGACGCAGTGGACCGGCCACGGCCCGCCCTCGGTCTCAAACGAGGAGTGATCAGGCGGGTGCCAGTCCCGGGTGGCGAAGACGTGGTCGAACTCCTTCCACAGCTTCCCGATCGGCTCCGCGATCCGATCTCCCTCAGCGACCGCGAGCGCTCCGCCGGGACAGAAGTCGTTCTGGAAGTCGATGATAAGCAGCGCTTTTGCCATCGCCACCACCTTCCGGCAGGGGTCCGCTGATTCAATGACCAGCGTACTCCCGTGGCCCCATCGCCCACCGACCTCAGCGCCCTGCTCCTGCCCCCAGCCGAGGCCTCGCGGATGGATGCCGCCGGGGGCCGCACCGAGGCGGCGGTCCTGATCCCGATGCACGGCTGGCCCGAGAACCCGGGCCTGGTCTTCACCGAGCGTCGCGGCGATCTGCGGCGCCACGCCGGCGAGGTCTCGTTTCCCGGCGGCCGCCGCGACCCCGGCGAGGGGCTGCTCGAGACCGCCCTGCGCGAGGCCGAGGAGGAGATCGGGCTCGACCGCGACCGGGTCGAGATCGCCGGCGCCCTCCCCCCGGTGGGCACCTTCGTCACTGGCTACAAGGTCCACCCGTTCGTCGGTCTGATCGAGGAGGGGCTGCGCTTCGAGCCCAACCCCGCCGAAGTCGAGAGCGTCCTGGTCGCCTCACTCGAGGAGCTCAGAGCCGGCTACGGGAAGCGCCGGCTGGTGCGCCGGGGTATGCCGATCAAGACCGACAGCTACCAGGTGGGCGACGCCCTGATCTGGGGCGCGACCGCCCGCATCCTCGGCGAGCTGCTGTCGCGGGTTTGGGAGACTTAAGTACGCACTTAACCAACGAGGAGGGCGAATGAGCAACTTCAGGTTCCATCTCTCAGTCTCGGCGGACGGCTATGTGGCCGGGCCCGACCAGAGCGAGGAGAATCCGCTCGGCGTCGGCGGCGAGCAGCTGCACGACTGGGTAGTCCCCTTGGCGGCTTGGCGCAAGCCCCACGGTAAGGAGGGCGGGGAGGTCAACGCGAGCACGTCCGTCGTCGAGGAGCTACAGCGCAACGTCGGCGCGGGCGTCATGGGCCGAAACATGTTCGGCCCGATCAGCAGGGGCGACTGGGGCGACGCCTCCTGGAAGGGCTGGTGGGGCGACGATCCTCCCTTCCACCATCCCGTCTTCGTGCTCACCCATCACGAGCGCCAGCCCCTGGTGATGGAGGGAGGCACGACCTTCACCTTCGTCACCGACGGCCTCGAGTCGGCATTGGCGCAGGCCAGGGACGCCGCGGATGGCAAGGACGTCGTCCTCCACGGAGGAGCCGGCGTCGCACAGCAATATCTCGCCGCCGGCCTGATCGACGAGTTCGAGCTCCACATCGCCCCGGTGCTGCTTGGCGGAGGTGAGCGCCCCCTGGACAACGTCGGCGATCTGCAGGTCGAGCAGGTCCGGGCGGTTGAGGCGCCCGGCGTCACCCACATCAAGTACCGCGTTGTGAAATGAGCGGCTAGACGTCTTTTTCGATCGGAACGTCGACGAGGTTCCCCCACTCCGTCCACGAGCCGTCGTAGTTCTTGACGCTCTTCTCGCCGAGCAGCTCCGAGAGGACGAACCAGGTGTGGGCGGAGCGCTCCCCGATCCGACAGTAGGCGATGATCGGGTCGTTGCCGTCGACGACGCCCTTGCCCTCGTAGAGCTCGCGGAGCTCGTCGGCGGACTTGAAGGTGCCGTCCTCCTGCACCGCCTGGGCCCAGGGGACCGAAGCGGCACCGGGGATGTGGCCGGCGCGCTGGGCGCCCTCCTGCTCGTAGCCGGCCATCGCGATCAGCTCGCCCGAGTACTCCTGGGGGCTGCGGACGTCGACCAGGTGGGTCTTCGAATCGAGCGCCTTCAGGACCTCATCGCGCTTGGCGCGGATCTTCTCGTCGCCCTTCTTCGCCTTGAACTCGGCGGCCGGGTGCGAGGGGACCTCGGTGCTGGTCTCGCGCTCCTCGGCGATCCACTTCTCGCGCGGGCCGTTGATCAGCTTCACCTTGTCGTGGCCGTAGTAGCGGAAGTACCAGTAGGTGTAGGCGGCGAACCAGTTGTTGCGGTCGCCGTAGAGCAACACGGTGTGGTCGTTCGAGATCCCGCGGCTGCCCATCAGCTCGCCGAACTCCTCCGGGCCGAGAAAGTCGCGTTTCACCTGATCCTGCAGATCCGCCTTCCAGTCGAAGCCGATCGCGCCCGGGATGTGGGCCTCGGCGTAGAGGGCCGGGTTCTCGTCGACCTCGACGATCCGGATGTCGTCGTCCTCGAGATGCTCCGCCACCCAGTCGGTCTCGACCAGGACGTCATTCGCGTAGTCAGCCATTTCCCTCTCGCTTTCCTAAATATCTAATCCTGATCAGATTTTACCTATTCAGTCTACTGGTCAAACCCCTATGCACCCGTTTGGTCGGCGTGGGACGGTTGCCGGTAGAAAAGTGGGTAGGCCCAGCGGTATCGTTGGCTGCGATGGCGCGGCGGAGGAGATCCACGGGCAGCTCCCCGAGCGGTGCCGACTTCAGCAACATCGAGCCGGTCGAGCCCTCCGAGGAGGCGAAGGCGCACCAGCCCTCGGACGTGGACGCGATGGGCCAGGACAAGCGCCG
>JBOGZE010000207.1:0-2395 GCA_050697055.1 Solirubrobacterales bacterium | reverse complement strand
TGAGCATGGCGGCGATCCCGCCTGCGATCAGGGTCCCGTACAAGTTCTTCGAGAGCGTCAGGATGCGCAGCGCTCTCCAGATAAGCAGGGCGTATAGGGACAGTACGAATGCGGCCCCCAGGAATCCAAAGCGCTCACCGATCACAGCGAAGACGAAGTCGGTGTGCCGCTCGGGAAGGAACTCGAGCTCGGTCTGGCTGGCCTGGTCGCCCCGGCCGGTCTTGCCGCCGGCTCCGATCGCGATCAGGCTCTGGTTGATCTGGTAGCTCGAATCCGCCGGGTCGTCGCTCGGGTTCAAGAAGCTGGTCAGCCGCTCCTGCTGGTAGTCGCGCAGGACCGGTACCCCAGCGGCGGGGGCGATGACAAGGGCGAAGGTGGCGGCTAGGACCGCCACGCCCCCCATCGCCGCGAAGTGCGTCCAGCGCACCCCGGCGAGAAAGAGGACCGTCAGCGTGACGACCATCAGCACGACTCCCGTGCCGAGGTCCGGTTGAAGGAAGATCAGTGCCGCCGGAGCCAGCCCCAGGGCCAGCATCCGGATGGTCTGGCGGGCGTCGCTGCCACGGCGGGTGCGCTCGATCACGAACGCTGCCAGGGCGACGACCAGAAGGACCTTGGCGAGCTCCGAGGGCTGGAAGCGGAAGTATGGGAGCTCGATCCAGCGGCGAGAGCCGCGCGCGGCGGCCCCGAAGAGAAGGACGAGGCAGATCGCGGCGATCATCGCCGAGTAGATCCCGACCCGGATCTCGCGAAAGCGCGAGTAGTCGATCCGGGCGACGGCGAACATCAGCGCGATCCCGATCACCGCGTAGACCGACTGGCGGAGCATGAAGTAGAGCGGCTGTCCCGGAATGTCATCGCGGGTGGCGGTCGCCAGGGTGAAGACACTGAAGGCGATCAGCCCGATCGCCGCGGCCAGCAGCACCCCGTCGAAGTACGGCAGGTTGAACCGCTCGCCGATCGCCAGGCGGCGCGTGCGCAGGGTGAGTGGGCGTCTTGCAGCTTCCATCGTTAAATGAGTTCCATTAACGGGTCGCTCCTCCATGATCAAACGGGTTGCTCCTGCCGGAGCACCCTCGGATAACCCTCGCATCTGCGGAGCGCCCTCGCACGATAGACGCCGGTCTCGATACGACCGTCATTCCTGTGTCCCGGGCTTGGTGGAGACGGGGACCGCGGGAGTGATCGGGAGCTTGAAGTAGTTCTCGAGGATCCGGGCGGCCACCGGCGCCGCCGAGTCGACACCGAAGCCGGCCCGCTCGATCGTCACCGCGACGACGATCTCGGGGTTGTCGGCGGGAGCGACCGCCACGTACCAGGACTGGTCGGGAACAGTGATCCCGCGCTCGGCGGTACCGGTCTTGCCGGCGATCGGGAAGGGGAAGTTGCCGAAAACGGGATACGAGGTGCCGCCCTCCTCCATCGCCGCCCGGGTGAGCCCTCCCATGATCGTGCTGCGGGTGCCATCGTCGATGCTCAGCTGCCGCTTCGGTGCCGGACGGATCTCCTCCAGCACCTCCCCGGTGACGCTCTCAACCTGCTCGGCGAGGTGCGGTCGCACCACCCGGCCGCCGTTCGCGATCGCCGCGTAGACCACCGCCATCTGGAGCGGATCGGCCTGCAGGTCACCCTGGCCGACAGCGAAGTTGATGTTGTCGCCGGCCCTCCAGGGCCGGTCGGTGAGCCGCTCGCGGTAGAGGCGGTTGCGCCAGGCGGGGTTCGGCACCAGCCCCTCGACCTCGGCCGGGAGGTCGATCCCGGTCGGCTCGCCGAGGCCAAGCCGGCGCGCCCAGTCCTGGATCTGCCCGCCGCCCTTGTTGGTCTTCGCCTTCAGGCCGAGGAGGTAGAAGTAGATGTCCGACGACACCTTGAAGGCGTCGCTCATGTTGATCGGGCCGTAGATCTGGTCACCGGCGTTCTTGAAGACCACCGTGTCCACCTTGAGCTTGCCGGTGTCGTTGACGATCGTGTTCGGGTCGATCAGCCCGTCCTGGAGCGCCGCCGTCGCCGTGATCGGCTTGAACACCGACCCGGTCGGATAAAGCCCCTGGATCGCCCGGTTGGCCAGGGGCGCGTTGTTCCTCTTCGAGGTCAGGGAGCGGTACTGCGTCTCGGTGATCGGCCTGGTGAAGATCGAGGGATCGAAGCTGGGGGCCGAGCCCATCGCGAGGATCGCGCCATCCTCGACGTTCATGACCACGAAGGCGCCCGGGAGCCCGAAGGAATCGAGGGCGCCCTCGCCGTAGGCCTGCAGATCGGAGTCGATCGTCAGGCGGACGTTGTCCCCAGCTTCAGCGGGCTTCCCCTCGAGCTGACGGGTCGGCCGTCCGAGGGCATCGACCTGGACCCGGTCGGTGCCCGCCCGGCCGCGGAGGAAGCGGTCGTACTCGTATTC
>JBOGZE010000206.1:0-1584 GCA_050697055.1 Solirubrobacterales bacterium | reverse complement strand
AGGGCCTATCCCGCTAGGCAGGGACCCGGGGTGTGAGGGCGAAGTGCTTCCTCGTCATCCGATGAGGGAGGTAGACGATGGGTCTTGTGAGCGCTGACGAGGGCTGGCGGATGCCGGATTGGTTGTGGGAGCGGGTCGAGCCGTTGTTGCCGCCGGGGCCCACGCACCCGCTCGGCTGTCACCGCCCGCGGGTGGCGAATCGGGACGCGATGGACGCGATCCTGCTCGTGTTGCGGACGGGGATGCAGTGGAACGCGCTTTCGGCGACCGGGATCTGCTCCTCCTCGGCGGCGCATCGGCGCTTCCAGGAGTGGGTCGAGGCGGGCGTCTTCCACGAGCTCTGGCGGCAGGGGCTGCTCGAGTATGACGCCGTGGTCGGGATCGACTGGGCTTGGCTCTCCTGCGACGGCGCGACGGGGAAGGCGCCGCTTGGTGGCGAGGCGACCGGTCCGAATCCGACCGATAGAGCTAAAAGGGGGCGAAACGTTCGCTTCTCTGCGAGGCGCGGGGGATCCCGATCGGGGTGGCGCACGAGGGCGCCAACCGCCACGACTCCAAGCTCCTAGCTGCGACGCTTGACTCGATCCCGATCGAGCGACCCGACCCGACCCCGGAGCAGCCGCAGGGGCTGTGCCTCGACCGCGGCTACGACTACCCCTGGGTGCATAAGCTCACGCGCGGACGCGGCTTCAAGCCGCACATTCGCAGCCGCGGCGAGGAGATCACGCTCAAGCTTCGCACCCCGGGCTGGCGGGCGCATCGCTGGGTCGTCGAGGCCTGCCACTCCTGGCTCAACCGCAACCGCTCGCTCCTGATCCGCTGGTCGAAGAAAGAGGCCAACCACCTCGCCCTCCTCCAGCTCGCCTGCGGACTGATCGCGTTCAAGAAAGCCCACGCAGCCCGACCCGCTCACGCCCTACCGGGATAGGCCCTTAGGCGCCTTGCCGCGACCGATCCACCACATTGGCTTCCACGTCCCCGACCTACGGGCCGCCGTCGACACGTGGGTGACCGTCTACGGGGCGGGACCGTTTTACCTGCTCGAGCACGTCGCGTTCGACGAATGCACATCGGGCGGGACGCCTGCGGGTTTTGACCACAGCGCCGCGTTCGGCCAGTGGGGCGCAGTGCCGGTGGAGCTGCAGCAAGTCCACGACCTGCGACCGGCGGAGCTCGCCAGCCTGGTCACAGCCGGTGACCGCGGCGGGGTGAACCACGTTGGCATCACCGCTGATCATCCCGGGGCCGAGAGTGCGCGGCTCGAGTCTCTTGGCTTCGGGTTGAGCATGTACGCACGCCTCGGCGAGTTCGAGTTCTTCTGGCATGACGCGACCGAGGCGTTCGGCTACTGCATCGAGGTCATCACCGCGGCGCCGGAGGTCGACGCCTTCTGGGACACGGTGGCGGGCGGCGCGCGCGGCTGGGATGGGCGTGATCGGATCCGCACTCTCTAGGCCCGCCGCACCACGCGACGGACCTCTGAGAGCCCGCAACGGACTCGACCCGTTAGCCGATCCGCTCCGCTAGCTCGATGATGATTCCCTCCGGGCCGCGGACGTGGCAGAGCCAGTAGCAGAAGGTTCG
>JBOGZE010000205.1:0-1501 GCA_050697055.1 Solirubrobacterales bacterium | reverse complement strand
CCTCGGGCTCGAGCAAGCCCTCCATCGCCGCCCGCAGCTCCTCGGTCACCTTGTAGATCACCGTGTAGGTGCGGATGCTGACGCCCTCGCGCTCGGCCGCGCGGCGCGCCTCGGCAAGCGGGCGGACGTTGAAGCCGATGATCACCGCGTCGGAGGCAGCCGCCAGCATCACATCGGACTCGTTGATGCCGCCGGTCTGGGCGTGGATCACGTTCACCGGGACCTGCTCCTGGGGCAGCTTCGCGATCTCATCCTCGAGCGCCTCGAGCGAGCCGGCGACGTCGGCCTTGAGCACGATGTTGAGCTCCTTCAGCTCGCCCTCGCGGGCCTTCGAGAAGACCTCCTCGAGGGTGACCTTGCGGGCCTGGCGGCGCGCCAGCTGCTCGGTCTTCAGCCTGGTCTCGCGCTCCTGGGCGAGCGAGCGTGCCTGACGCTCGTTCTCGACCACCTGGAAGTGCTCACCCGCCTCTGTGACTCCATCGAATCCGAGCACCTCGACCGGCACCCCCGGGGTCGCCTCCTCGACCCGCTCCCCCTTGTCGTCGAGCATTGCCCGCACCTTGCCCCACTGGGGCCCGGCGACGATCGCGTCGCCCACACTCAGCGTTCCCCGCTGCACCAGCAGGCCGACCACCGGGCCGCGGCCCGGATCGAGCTGGGACTCGACCACGGTGCCGGATGCCGGCGCCTTCGGGTTGGCCCCGAGCTCCTCGAGATCGGAGACCAGCAGGATCATCTCCAGGAGGTTGTCAAGGCCGTCCTTGGTCTTCGCCGAGACGTCCGCGTAGACGGTGTCCCCTCCCCACTCCTCGGGATTGAGCTCGTGTCCGGCGAGCTCGGTGCGCACCCGGTTCGGGTCGGCGCCCTCCTTATCGACCTTGTTGACCGCGACCAGGATCGGCACCCCGGCAGCGCGCGCGTGGTCGATCGCCTCGACCGTCTGCGGCATGACGCCGTCGTCGGCGGCGACCACTATCACGGCGACGTCGGTGACCTTGGCGCCGCGGGCGCGCATCGCGGTGAAGGCCTCGTGACCGGGGGTGTCTAGGAAGGTGATCGTCTTCCCGTCGTGGTTCACCTGGTAGGCGCCGATGTGCTGGGTGATGCCGCCGGCTTCGCCGGCCGCGACCTGTGTCTGGCGGATCGCGTCGAGCAGGGAGGTCTTGCCGTGATCGACGTGGCCCATCACGGTGATCACCGGGGGGCGGTCGGCAAGGTCGGCCTTTTCGTCCTCGGTCACCGGGAGCTCGACCTCCTCCTCCGCCGCGGTGACAATCTCGATCTTGCGGTCGAACTGCTTGGCGATCGCCTCCACCGACGCGTCGGTGAGGGTCTGGGTGAGGGTCGCCATCTCTCCCATCATCATCAGCTTCTTGATCACCTCGGCGCTGCCGAGGCCGAGCAGCTCGGCCACCTCGCGCACGGTGGCGCCCGACTGGACCGTGGTCGCCTCCGGCTCTGGGGGCGCCTCGTCGGATTTGGGAGGCGGCTCCTCCAGCAG
>JBOGZE010000204.1:0-1518 GCA_050697055.1 Solirubrobacterales bacterium | reverse complement strand
CGACATGGTCGTGCCGATGCTCGACGAGCTCTTCGAGATGGCCCACACCGAGGGCGCCCAGGACGTCGTCATCGGGATGGCCCACCGGGGGCGCCTCAGCGTCCTCGCCCACAACCTCGGCCGCTCGGTGGAGTCGATCCTCGCCGAGTTCGAGGGCGCCAAGGCGATCGAGGCGGTGAAGGCGGTGGCGGCGATCCCCACCGGCGGCACCGGCGACGTCAAGTACCACTACGGCCACAAGGGCGTCTACGCCACCCGCGACGGCTCCGAGATCGATGTCCGGCTCTATCCCAACCCGAGCCACCTCGAGTTCGTCGACCCGGTGGTCACCGGCGCCACCCGCGCCGCCCAGACCCGCCGCGAGGAGGCAAGGCTGGCGCATGACCCCGCCGTGGCGGTGCCGGTGCTCCTGCACGGCGACGCCGCCTTCCCCGCTCAAGGGGTGGTGGCGGAGACGCTCAACCTGCAGTCGCTGCCGGGCTACGCCACCGGCGGCACCATTCACATCATCCAGAACAACCAGATCGGCTTCACCACCGATCCCGAGGAGGCCCGCTCGACCCCGTACGCGGCCGACATGGCGAAGGGCTTCAACGTGCCGATCGTCCACGTCAACGCCGACGATCCGGAGGCCTGCCTGGGGGCGATCCGCCTGGCGATGGCCTACCGGGAGCGCTGGGGCCGCGACGTGGTCATCGACCTGATCGGCTACCGGCGCTTCGGCCACAACGAGACCGACGAGCCCGCCTACACCCAGCCGGTGATGGCGGCGAAGATCAAGGAGCACCCGCCGGTCAGCCAGCTCTATGCGGAGGAGCTGGTCAAGGGGGGCGTCGTCACCTCCGACGATGTCGAGGCCCGGAAGGAGGAGAGGCAGAAGGGGCTGAAGTCGGTACACGACGAGCTCCGCCGCAAGATCGACGCCGGTGAGTTCGAGGACCCAACCGCCACCGGGACCGGCGAGCTCGACCGGACCCGAAGCCCGAGCGTCGACACGGCGGTGGCGGAGGAGAAGATCCGCGGCCTCAACGAGGAGCTCATCCGCGTCCCGGACAGCTTCACCATCCACCGCAAGCTCCGCAAGCCGCTCTCCAAGCGCGTAGACGCGATGGAGGCGGGCGGAATCGAGTTCGGCCACGCCGAGGCCCTTGCCTTCGCCTCGCTGCTCACCGAGGACGTCCACATCCGACTCACCGGCCAGGACACCGAGCGCGGCACCTTCTCGCATCGCCACCTGGTCCTCCACGACGAGAAGACGGGTCTGCGCTTTGCGCCGATCCAGAACCTCTCCGAGGCCAAGGCGCCCTTCGAGCTCCACAACAGCCCTCTCTCGGAAGCGGCCTGCCTCGGCTTCGAGTACGGCTATTCGGCCGCCTCCCCGGCAAGCCTGGTGCTCTGGGAGGCGCAGTTCGGCGACTTCGGCAACGCCGCCCAGGTGATCATCGACAGCTTCATCGTCTCCGCCGAGGCGAAGTGGGGCCAGAACACCCGCCTCACCCTGCTCCTCCCCCACGGCTA
>JBOGZE010000203.1:0-8785 GCA_050697055.1 Solirubrobacterales bacterium | reverse complement strand
GGCCAGGGGCACGAGACCACCTTCGCCCAGATCGTCGCGGACAGGGTCGGCACGGAGCCGGACCGGGTCAATCTGGTCTGGGGGGACACCGACGCCGTCCCCGCCGGGATGGGTACCTATGGCTCGCGATCGATCTCCGTGGGCGGGGAAGCGGCGGCGATCGCAGCCGACCGGGTCGCTGCCAAGGCGCGCCACATCGCCGCGCTCCTGCTCGAGGTCTCGCCGGAAGAGATCGAGCTCTCCGACGGTCGTTACATCGTTACCACCGACCCCCAGCGCGCACTCTCGCTGCCAGAGATCGCGAGAGCTGCCCACGTCCTCGACCGAATGCCCGACGGCTTCGAGCCCGGCCTGGAGGCATCGTGCTTCTACGACCCGCCGAGCTTTGTTCATCCCTTCGGCGCGCACGCTGCGATGGTGGAGGTCGATCCCGAGACCGGCAGGATCGAGATCATCCGGTACGTCGCCGTCGACGACTGCGGCCGGGTGATGAACCCAGCGATCGTCGACGGGCAGATCCACGGTGGCATCGCGCACGCGATCGGACAGGCGCTATACGAACGCATCGAGTTCGATGGGTCCGGCCAGCCGCTCACCACCAGCCTGCTCGACTACACGCTCCCGGGCGCGCCCGACTTGCCTCGGTTCGAGACGGACCGGACCGAGACGCTCTCGCCGGCGAACAGCCTCGGCGCCAAGGGCGCTGGCGAGGCGGGAACGATCGCCGCCACCCCCGCGGTCCTCAACGCGACCATCGATGCTCTGCGCCCGCTCGGCATCGAGTTCCTCAATATGCCGCTCTCCCCGGACTCGGTCAGGCTGGCGATTCGAGACGCCGCCGGCGCTCGAGCAGCCCCCTGAAATACCAGGCCAGAGCGCTCCACAGGGTCAGCTGCAGGCCGAACGAGACCAGCCTGAGTCGTGCCGGGCTGATAGTCGATCGCAACGAGCTCCTGTCTGCCGCCGAGGTTGTGGGACCGTCCACGGGCTCGAGTCTATGCCGCGCCGGACCTTGGTCTAGGCGGCGACCGAGGTGAGATCGTCCATTGTCCTGGCGGCGGCCAGCTCGGACGACAGCCGCTTGCCAGCCCGCGCGGACCATTCGCGCAAGAGCGCCGGCCCGTCGACGATCAGGCCCAGGTGATTGGCGATCACCTGCTCGGCGGCACGCTCGGCGTGCTCGGAGAGACCCGCGGCGACGTCTCTCGGCACGATCACCCGGAAGTCGCGGTTGGCGGCGTCGAAGGCCGTGTTGAGCACGCAGCAGTCGGTCAGCGTCCCCGTGATGACCAGGTTGGCGACGCGCAGCTGGCGCAGCAGGAATTCGAAGTCGGTGGGATAGAAGGCCGAGAGCCGTTTCTTGGTGCGCACGTAGTAGTCGCGCTCTGGATCGGTCTCGACCATCAGATCGACCCAGGGCGTGCCCTCCCACCCGAGCTCGTCCATCGCCGGGGTGACGTCGAAGAAGAGCCGCGCGGTGTGTCGCCAGTTGGACCCCCCTTTGACCACGGCGGAGCGGATGTCGTCGGTACCCCCCGCGCGCTGCCAGTGCTGGACCATGACCACCGGCACGCCGAGCTCGCGCGCCGCGGCGTGGAGGGCGTTATGTGCGGGAACCCTCTCGGTCGCCCGCGGTGCGGGCAGCGGCATCCCGGGGTCCTCGCCGACGTGCGAGCGATGCATGTCGATGCAGGCGACGGCCGAGCTCTCGGGGTCGAGCCAGGCGTCGAAAACGTCGTCGTTCGCCGGCAATGCCTTCGTCTCCCCATCCGGGCCGTAGCAGTACATCTCGGTGTTCATCGGCTCTCTCCTCGGTCGACCTCGAACCAGAATACCCTAGGCAGCATTGCGTCTAACGTAATACGATTGCGGCGACGTTCTGCGACTTCTCCACGAACACGTTATGCCGCCGAAGACCGGCCATGCCATCACGGTGGCCGAGGGCGGACACCTGCGCATCACCGACCTCGAGGGCAAGCAGGTGGTCGACATGGCGGTCTTCAACGCTCACAACCACCGGGAGAAGCTGTCTACCTCGAACTCCCGCACGCGCTACGTCCCGTCACCCGGTCAGGAGTACATCCCGCGCGACCGGCTGACCGCCGGCGACACGTTGATGTCGACACTCTGCCGGCCGATGATGACGATCGTCGAGGAGACCCCCGAGCCGAAGGGGATCCACGACGTCCATAACCGGATGTGCAACCGATTCCTCTTCGATGCCCACGGCGTGGGTCCGCGGGACGGCTGCCACGAAATTATCAGCAACGCGCTGCGCACCTACGGCATCCGGCCCGAGGACATCCCCGACACGATGGACCTGTTCATGAACTACCACCACGACTGCGCGCGCGGCCGCTGGGTGATCGAGGAGCCGGTCTCGAAGCCGGGCGACTACATCGAGTTCCGCGCCGAGATCGACTGCCTGATCGGCCTCTCCAACTGTCCCGAGGACGCGCTCACCGATTGCAACGCCAAGCACTGCACGCCGATGAAGGTCGAGGTCTTCGCGACCTAGATGAATGATTCCCATTCGCCGCGCTCAGTGGTCGTAGGCGATCAGGCTGCGGCCGGGCTGGCCGATCTCCCAGTTGTGCCAGACGGCCGCTCCGAGGGCGAGCAGCCGCTGGCAGAGGCGCGCCCAGAGCCCCTCCATCCCGTGGGCGCCGTGGCGCTCGAGCGAGAGCTGGTCCTTGAGCTGGTCGAAGATCGCCTCGATCCACTGGCGAACGCCGCCGAGGCTGCCGTGACGCGGCGCCTCGTCGCGGCGGTCGGGGCGAAGGAAGGCGCCGCCGAGGCCGGCGACGAGCTCCTCGATCTCGGCCCCCGAGAGCCCCTTGTCGCCGATCACGGTGTAGCCCACCAGCTCGACGCCCTCGAGCATCGAGGCCACCACCTCGCGCTCGGGCGCGTTCGCGGGCGCGAGGCAGAAGGCGATCGGCATTCCGTCAGCGGCCGCCAGCAGGTAGAGCTTGAAGCCCCAGAAGTGCCGGGAGTGCGCGGCGCAGTAGCCGTAGGCGGCGTGGCCGGCGAACTCCGAGCGCTTCACGGTCTCGCGCGATTGCCCGCAGGGCACCGGGGTGGCGTCAACCAGCCGCAGCCCGTCGCACCACGAGGGCGAGATCCGCGCCAGGGCGCCGAGCAGGGCGCAGATCTGCGGGGCCAGCGCCCGCACCCGCTTGTTGTAGCCCGACTGGCCGGGGATGTAGCCGAACAGGTGGCCGAGGCGCCGGCGGGCAAAGCGGATGAAGCGCCGCTCCTTGGGGCAGTCGAGCAGCACCTGGGCGACCGCCAGGCAGATCACCTCGGCGTCGCTGATCCGGGGCTTGCGACCGGGGCGAGATTTCGGGCGTCCAGGCAGGAAATCGTCGGCGAAAACGTAAAGTGCTGTGAGAAGGTCGTCGAGGTCGGTGGGCACTTGGCCACCTCCGTGGTCGATGTTGCTGGGCAACACCGGCCTTCGACGGCCTCCTTTTCGTCCCTACCCGGCCAATCGCCGCCAATGGCGATTAGGAATCAGTGATCTAGAGGACGCGGCCCCCGACCTCGACGCCGTAGACGTCGGTGCGGCGGTCCTCTCGGGGGGCGATCAGCTCGGAGCGGTGCTGGGCTCGCTCGACGTCGTCAAGATCGATCTCGGCGACGGTGAGGTCGTCGACCGTGCCGGGCAGCGGGCCCGCGACGAGCAGTCCCGTTGGGCCAACCAGCACCGAGGACCCGAGGAAGGTGGCGCCGTTTCGGGTGCCTGCCTGGGAGGCGCAGGCGACGAAGACCTGATCGAGATTCGCCTGCTGGATGACGCCGTTGGCCTGCGGGGCGAGGCCGTTGGCGTCCCACTTGCGCTGGTCGAAGCCGGCCACCCACGCGGTAGGCACGAGGACCAGCTCGGCGCCCTGCAGGGAGAGAGCGCGGAGGGTTTCGACGAAGCGGAGGTCGTAGCAGACGCAGACCCCGACCTTGCCGAAGGGCAGCTCGGCGACCGGCAGGCCCGTATCACCCGGTGCGAAGCAGTGCTTTTCCTCTGAGAAGGGATGGAGCTTCCGATAGTGGAGCAGCACCCCCTCGCATCCCACCACTACCGCGGTGTTGAAGAGCCGATCGCCCTCGCGCTCGCAGAACCCCCCGCAGAGGTAGCCGCCCCGGTCAGCGGCCAGCTGGCGCCAGGCGGCGACCGAGGGGCCCTCGAGCTCCTCGGCAATTGGGGCGAGGCGGTCGCGGTCCGCGACATAGCCCGGGATCACCAACTCGGGGAGCACGACCACCTCGGCGCCCGCGTCGAAGCCCTTTCGCGCGGCGTGCAATGTGGCCTCCCGGTTTCGCTCCGGTTGGAAGGGCTCGCCGGTCACCTGGGCTAGGCCGACTGACAGCTTGCGCGCGGCCATCAGTTTGTCGGGAGCAGGCCGGCGGCGCGAAGCATTCGCCTGTCAGCCGGGCAGGGTCCGCCGACGCTGACCACCGGGCTTCCGCGATCCGCCTTGACCTGGTGATCGAGCCCGGGCGGGATGTTGATCACCTGGCCGGCCTCGAATGGCAGCTCGAAGCCGTTGGTGTGATCGACCACGGTCCCCCGGCCCTCGAGGATCACGATCGTGTCGTCGGAGTCGGGATGCTGGTGGATCACGTTCTCCTCGCCCGGCTCCATCGCTACGTAGTTCATGTTGGCGGTCTCCGCGCCAACACCGGGCCAGACGACGAGCCGGGCATCGGAGGCGATCATCGGCAGTCGCTCGTCAGGGTCATCGCGATGAAAGACGCGAACCGCCATCAGGCCGCCGCCCCCGCGCCGTAAAGGGCGGGATCCGCGGGGGCCGGTCCGCCGACCAGCTCCATGCCCGCGTCCCCGGCTCGAAGCACGTAGGGGGTGCCGGCCTCGACGTGAGCCATGGCGCCATCGATGAGCTGCATCTGCGATCCCTCCGAGCGATCCGCAACCTCTCCTCCGCCCCGGACGACGTAGTAGACGGCTTCGGCGGGATGCCTCAGCTCGACGGTCTCTCCGCCGGGTTTCAACTCGATCCGATGGAGGGAGCGCAACTCAGCGCCCATGCCGGGCCAGACGATGGCGCGCGCCCAGCCCGCCGAGGCCACGATCGACAAGGGAGGCCCGTCGTCGGCATCGAGGACCCGAACCCGTGGAATTGCCTTTGCGTCTGCCGCCGGCGCCGCGCTCACGCATCGGCTCCCGAGAGTTGGATCCCGTCATCCGGCTCGCGCCTGGGGACGACGATCGCGACGATGCGCGCGCCCTGACCACCGGCGGTGATGCCGTGTTCGACGCCCTCGCCGACCACCGAGAACTCCCCGGCGCCCATCGTGGTCTTGTCGCCATCGATGGTCATCTCGACCGATCCCGCCTGGACCAGGGTGATCTGCTCCTGAGAGTGCCGGTGCAGGGGGAAGCTCGCGCCGGGGCTAAAGGTGTAGCGGCTGACAGTCGCATGCCGGGAGGAGAAGCTCTGGCGCAGGACGCCCGGATAGGCCTCCTCGGCAGCGAGCGCGTTGAAGGAGCTGGCCCCGATCACTTACTCATCGATGAAGGCGACGACACGGCAGGGCGAGGCTTCCCCGCCCTCGATCGGAATCGGAAAGGCGCCGATCAGACACCGCATGCCCAGGGCGTCCTCGATATCGCCGCCCATGTTCTCTACATGCGTGATGCCTTGGCGGAAGGGGACGCGGTGCATGACGAAGATGTCGTCTTCCGGGAAGACCTCGTTGACGTCCTTGCCGATCTGGGCCTCGTAGGCCCTGCGCGCATCGGCGCGCATATAGCGAATCGATGTGTTCATCGGATGGTCGCCGGAGCCGCAGTCGAAGCCCGTCCAGGCGAGCTCCATCTCCACGATCCACTCGGCGAACTCGCGGTCGCCGCCGGGGTGACGAAGGAAGTAACGCTCCTCGTCCTCGTCGGAGCCGCCGTTGTAGTAGCGGTGGTAGCCGGTGTGGTAGATGAGGATGTCCCCCTTCTTCACCTCGGCCCGGTCGGTGATCATCTTCGGCTTGATCACGGCCCAGTCCTCCATCTCCTCGGAGATGTCGACGATCACGCCCTCGCGGCATAGGACGTCGAGCGGCACCGAGCGCACATCCTTGCCGCCGCTGACGATGTGGAACTCGCCGTCGAAGTGGGTGCCGGAATGAAGCGGCAACTCCAGCATCTGGCTGACGATCCCCTGAGTGGCGTGGCGTTGGAAGTAGGAGAGCTTGGGCGACGGGTACCCGACCCAGCCCGGGGTGTGAATCGAGAAGGTGTGCGTGAGGTCAACCAGTTTCATGGGCCTCCTCCCTGGTGCGCTCCCGCGCCAGCTTCACGGCGTTGACGATGTTCTGGTAGCCGGTGCAGCGGCACAGGTTCCCGGCGAGGGCCTCGCGGATCTCGCGATCGGAGAGCTCGCCCTCCTCCAACAGCAACGGCTCGAGAGACATCAGGAAGCCTGGGGTGCAGAAGCCGCACTGAAGAGCGTGCTCCTCGTGAAAGGCCTGCTGAAGCAGGTGCAGCTCGCCCTCCGGCAGCCCGTCGGTCATTCCCTCGACCGTGCGGACCTCGCGCCCGTCGGCTTGTACTGCGAGCAGAAGGCACGAGCGAACCGGATCGCCGTCGAGTTGCACCGTGCAGGCGCCGCAGACTCCGTGCTCGCAGCCGACATGGGTGCCGGTGAGTCCCGCCTCGTGGCGGATGAAGTCCGAGAGCAGCAGGCGCGGCTCGACCTCTGCCCTGTAGGGCTCGCCGTTGATCTCGACCTCGACCCGGCGGCGCTCCATCAGGCGCCCCCCCTTTCATTGGAGGAGGCGCCGTCGCCGTCGGCTTCCCCCACGGCCCGGCGGGCCGCCAGCAAGAAGGCCCGCCGGGCCATCACACCAATCCGGTCCCTGCGGTACCCCGAGGAGCCGTGGATGTCGCCGGTGGGCTGAATCTCCTCGATCGCGCGCTCGGCCGCGGCCCGCGCCGCCGCCTCGTCGACCTCGCCGCCGGCGAGTACTTGCTCTGCCGCAGAAGCGCGCAGCGGCTTCGGGCCGGCCGCGAGCAGGACGATGCGCGCTCGCTCGCAGACGCCGAATTCGTTCATGCTCAGCAGCACCGCCGCACCGCCGAGGGCAAAGTCGCCGTGACGGCGCGCGAACTCCACGAAGGCGTGGCCGGTGCGCTCGGCCAGGGGCGGCACTTCGATCTCGGTGAGGAGCTCATCGGGCTCGATCGTTGTCATCAGCTGGGCCACGAAGAGGTCGTCGGCGTCGAGCGTGCGGGCAGCCCGAGTCGAGCGAACGTGGAAGCGCGCATCGAGAGCCGCCAGCGCAACCGGCAGCTCGGCCGCCGGGTCGGCATGGGCGACCGAGCCCCCCACCGTGCCGCGATTTCGGATCTGAGCGTGGGCGACCTGGCGGGTGGCCTCGCTCAACAGCGGCCAGTGCTCCGCCACCAGTGCGGAGCGCTCAAGCGCCGCCTGGCGGGTCATTGCGCCGATCCTGAGTACACCGTACCTCCTTCTGATCCCCGCCAGCGAGCCCACGCGGTTGATGTCAATCAAATGCTCGGGACGCGCAAGGCGGAAGTTCAACAGGGGCACCAGGCTCTGCCCGCCTGCCAGCAGCTTGCCCTCGTCGCCGTGTTCCGCGAGCAGCGCCAACGCCTCCTCGCTGCTGTTCGGGTCGTGGTAGCTGAAGGGAGCCGGCTTCACCGGCTGAGATCGATGTTGAACGTGATCCTCCGGCGAGGTCGACGGAGCACCAGGAGCAGCGCCAGCAGTCCGAGCACTAATGCGCCGATGATCCCAGCCTGCCGGGCGACCGGGCTCTTCAAGAGGACGCCTCCGAGGTCGAGAGCCTCCTCGGGCTCCTCGGTCGCGGCCGCCGCGGTCTCGCCCGCACGGACGGCAGGTGGCTTCTCGCCGCTCGGTGCGCCCTCGCCCTGAAGCTCAAGCTCGAGTCGCTTGGCGAAGTCGCTCATCATCGCGCCCGCGACGTCCTCGACGATGCCCCGGCCGAACTGGGCTTGGCGGCCGGTCAGCTTCAAGTCCGTCTCGGCGCTGACGTGGGTGGATCCGTTTCGGGCCTCCAGCTGGTTGCGAATCACCGCAGCAGCCGTTCCCTGACCCTTCGCCTCGCGGGCCTGGACCACGATCGACGCGGTGCGGGTGTCCTCGTCTACATCCTGGAGGCGGGCGGTGCCCCGGTAGTCCACCGTCATGGGCCCGACCTTGACCTTCATCGCCCCGCGGTAGACACCGTCATCGTCGCCCGGCTCGATCCTGGCGCCGGGCAAGCAGGTCGCCACCCGCTCGATGTCTAGCAGCGTCTGCCAGGTCCGA
Source organism: Solirubrobacterales bacterium (assembly GCA_050697055.1). Classification (GTDB taxonomy): domain Bacteria; phylum Actinomycetota; class Thermoleophilia; order Solirubrobacterales; family 70-9; genus CAVVYV01. Next base: position 479 of record JBOGZE010000203.1, on the reverse strand, counting down.
TCGACAGGGGCGTCCACTGTGAACTCGTTTTGCAGCTTCATGCCTGTCCTCGCCCCCCGCCGCCCGCCAACGCGCATCTCGCGGGCTTTAGTACTACATCATACATCGGGGTCTGAATCCGGCCCCGACGCCACTTCCCGCCGCGGATGGATCGGCCCCTTGCCCTCCGCGAGCGGCTCGCCGCCCCGATCGTGCTGGCGGGCGACCACCTCCGCCATGATCGAGACCGCAGTTTCGGCTGGAGTGCGCGCCCCAATGTCGAGACCACAGGGGGGCGCGATTCCCTCGACAGCCGGTCTCGATCGATGCTCACAGCGCCCTCCAAGTCAGAGTAGGGACCCGTTCCGCACCAGTCGCGATGGCTGCGCCGCGGTGGCCGGTCGCGGCGGCAAGCCGCCGCTCCTTGATGGCGCGGCTTGCCATCGCTAGCGGCGCCGGAAGACCTCGAAGTGGAAGAAGTCGTTGTCGACGTCGACGCT
>JBOGZE010000202.1:0-6978 GCA_050697055.1 Solirubrobacterales bacterium | reverse complement strand
CGATCACCCGCACGTCGCCGGGGGCGTAGCCGCAGCGCTCCTGAACCGCCTCCAGCAGCTGGCGGCCGTGGAAGTGGCCGTCTCCGAAGTTCCAGCCGTTGACGATGTTGGAGATCAGCTCGCCCTCCCGGGCGTCGTAGGCATCGACGTCTTCGACGGCGTGCGGCAGGAGAGCGTTCAGCGCCCTGCCGTGTGAGTGCAGCGCCCGGAAACCGAGCCCCTTGTTGAGCAGGTACTCGGCCATCTCGCGGTCGTAGATGTCGCCGACCTGCTCGACGATGATCCGGGCCGCCTTCGGGATCTCCGTGTCGAGCTTCTCCTCCGCCCCGCTCCTCTTCCGGAACAGCCACTGGGTCGTCGCCCAGTTCCCGGCGTAGTAGCGCATCGATGGCAGGAAGGAGATCTTGTCCGGGCGGATGTTGCCGAGGACCGGCAGCCCCACGCAGAGGATCGCGATCGCCGCGATCAGCAGGGGATCGTCGAGGCTCGAGAGGGGCACGTCCCCGTAGTGCCCGAAGAGGAAGAGGATCCCGAAGATCATGAACAGGTTCCACTCCAAGGGCACCGCGAGGGGGAACATCGAAGTGATGTTGAGGTGGAAGAGGATCATCCCGACGATCGCGATCGTCCGGACGGTGTCGTTGTCCACCGTCAGCAGGAGGAGCGGCCAGGTGAACTCCTGCACGGTGCCGAAATGGGCGAGCGCGGCGGAGAGCCGCGAGGGCCTCATGTCCTCCGGGTAGTCGCGCCAGAGCCTGCGCTTGAAGGCGCGCGAGCGGACCAGGGGGGCGTTGCTCATCATCACCGAGACGGCGAAGGGGAAGTGGTGGTTCAGCTTCGACGCCGCCGCCCCCCACCAGATGAAGACGAAGATGAACTGCCAGGCGGCGATCCACTGGTCGACCGGGAAGAGCCCGACGACGAGCATCGTCCCGTAGATCTCGGGACGGGCGCCGAGGAAGGAGACCTTGTCGCGAAGGCCGAGGAGGACGAGGAGGCCGAGGAGGACGGCGATCCCCGCCGGCGGCAGCTTGCCGGCCGAGGCGCCGGCTGAGTCAACGCCGGAGGCTGCGAGCAGGAAGACCCCAGACGCGATCACGCCCGCGTAGAGGAGGACGTCTACCGGCGTTCGCCGTGAGCCCTCGGTCAGCGGCACCTTGTCGGGCCACGGGGGCAGCCGGATCGTGCCGGGGCGCAGCCAGTAGAGCGGTCCCCCGATCGGCGGGTTGAAGCGGACGCTGAGCGGCATTGACCCGGCGCCGAGGCCGAGGATCTCCCACAGCAGCGTCCAAGCGGCGAACTTCTCGAAGACGATCGGCTCGGTCCACCAGTCGCCGACGTTCCCGAGGCCGCCGAGGCCCGGCGTCAACGAGATCACCAGGGCCGCGCCAACGACGTAGACGACGAGCTTGAAGGCGTAGAGGAGGTAGACGAACTGCGGCGACCCGAACCCGTTGACGCCCCAATCCTGGACCAGCGGCTTCAGCCGCGCCAGGTGCGGCTTGGTCTTCCACTCCTCCAGCTCAAACGGGGGCGGTGAGGGTGTGAGGAATCCCATCCGCTCCCTTAACCCCCGAACCCAGTCGGCTCTCTCCTCACTGTGCGGGAAACCTACACAAGCGCAACTAGCGCCCGCCCGGGACGTTAGATTTCGTGAACCCGAATGCAGGGATTGATCGGTACCCGGATATCGAGGACGGGCGGGGCGCTCCTCGTCGCGCTTGGCTGCCTCTCCGCCGCCCTACTGCTTCGGGGCGGCGAGGCCGCGCAGGGTGCGAGCAGCAAGCCGAACGTGGTCATGTTCACCACGGACGACCAGACCCTGCGGGACATGATCGCGATGCCTCGGACCACGAACCTGATCGGGGGCCAGGGGACCAACTTCCAGCGCGCCTTCGTCTCCTTCCCGCTCTGCTGCCCCTCGCGGGTCTCGGTGCAGACCGGGCAGTACGCGCACAACCATCACGTCCTCGGCAACACCCCGCCGGCCGGCGGCTATCAGACCTTCAACGACACCAACGACCTGCCGGTCTGGCTGCAGACAGCCGGCTACCGGACGATCCACATCGGCAAGATGCCGAACGGCTTCGGCACCGACCCGAACGCGGTGCCGCCCGGCTGGGGCCCCTTCCTCGGCGACGCCAACCCGCTCTCGAAGGGGGAGTTCTACGCCTTCCTCGGCCCCGGCTCCACCTACTTCGCTTTCCAGCTCGACGAGAACGGGACCGTCAAGCAATACGACGGCGACGAGTACCAGACGGACACCTACGCGGACATCGCCGTCGATCGAATCGACAACCACGTCGCCAACTTCCCGAATACCCCCCTCTACATGCAGGTCCAGTTTTTCGCCCCCCACGATCCGAACCAGCCCGCGACCCGCCATGCCGGCGCCTTATCTACCGTGCTCCTCCCGGTCGACAAGAGCTTCAACGAGAAGGACCTCAGGGACAAGCCGGCCTGGGTCAAGCGGATCAACCGCCTGGGAGGCGGCCTGATCTCGAAGATCGCCACCCGCTACCGCGGGCGGCTCGAGACCCTGCTGGCCGTCGACGAGGCGATCGAGCGGATCGTCGCCGAGCTGGAGGCCGACGGGCAGCTCGGAAACACCTACTTGATCTTCACCTCCGACAACGGCTTCATGCAGGGCCAGCACCGCCTCCACCAGGGCAAGTTCGTGCCCTATGAGCCCTCGATCCAGGTGCCGCTGCTGATCCGTGGGCCGGGGATCCCGGCGGGCGGGATTTCCAAGGAGCTGGTCTCCAACGTGGACATCACCTCGACGATCCTCGAAATGACCGGGGCGGCGGCGGGGCTGACCCAGGACGGCCGCTCACTGCTTCCCTTCGCGCGCGATCCGCGCTTGAAGACCACCCGCCCGATCCTGCTCGAGACCGGTCCGCCCGGAGCGATCGGCGAGATCGCCTCAGCCTCCAGCAAGGGGCGGCGGGCGAAGGTCAGCAAGTACGTTAAGAACCTCGACCTCGACCGCAGCGCCCAGATCGCCCGGGTGATCACCGCTCCGCGCTATCGGGCGATCCGCACCGGCCGCTACCTGCTGGTCAAGTACGGCGACGGCGGCCGCGAGCTCTACGACCTGCTGAAGGACCGGCTCGAGGTCAACTCCTTCTACAAGGACGCCCGCTACAAGCCCGTGCGCAAGTTCCTGCTCAAAGCCCTCGCCAAGCTCAGTCCCTGCGTGGGCGCCAGCTGCAACCTCGAGATCGGCAAGCCGCCGAAGCCGCTGCCGAAGCCGAAGCCGAAGGTGAAGAAGAAGAAGAAGGCCGCCGCCTAGCCGGAACCGGCCCGGCGGGCACCCGGGCGAGGCCGGCCCGGATAGGGTCCCGGCGTGGCAAGGAAGCTGAGCGCCACCGACGCGGCCGCGCTGCTCGAGCCCAGGGATACCTTTGCGATGCCGCTGGGGACCGGCCAGCCCCCGGCCCTGCTCGAGGCGCTCGGGGAGCGCGACGACTGGGAGGAGCTGCGAGTCGGGACCGCCCTGCTGTTCGTCGGCACCAAGCTCTTCAACCATCCGAACGTCCACTACCTCTCGGCGTTCTTCGGCCCAATCGAGCGCCTGCTCCGAGACTCCGGCGCCAACATCAGCTTCCTTCCCGCCGACTTTCGGCGCTTCGCGCCGATTCTCGAAGACCAGCATCCCCGGGTGATCGCAACCGCCGCCTCCGCCCTCGACGCGGACGGCTGGTGCAGCCTCTCCCTGCACGCGGGCAGCACCGGCGCCGAGATGGCGAGGGCTGCCGAGGATCCCGAGCGCCTCTTGATCGTCGAAGCCTCGGAGCGGTTCCCACGAACGCGCGGCATCGCCCCCGACTATCGCCATGCCCTCCACCTCGACCAGATCGACGTCCTGGTGGAGAGCGACCGGGCCCCGCTGGCGCTCGAGGACCCGCCGCCTGGCCCGGCCGAGCGGGCGATCGCCGAGCACGCAAGCGCCTACATCGACGACGGCGACACGCTGCAGACTGGAATCGGCGCGATCCCCTCGACCATCGCTGGCCTCCTGGCCGAGGGCGACGGCGGCGATTACGGGGTGCACTCCGAGATGTTCACCACCGGCCTCATGCAGCTGCACGAGGCCGGCAAGATCAGCAACCAAAAGGGGCAGTTCGACGGGCTCTCCGTCTCGACCTTCGCGGCCGGCACCGAGGAGCTCTACCGGTGGCTCGACGGAAGCCAGGAAGTCGCCTTCATGCCCGTCGAGGTCGTCAATTCGCCCGACGTGATCGCCCGCAACCGGGCGATGGTGACTATCAACGGCGCGATGTCGATCGACATCCAGGGCCAGGTCGTCGCCGACACGATCAACGCCGAGCAGTACTCCGGCATCGGTGGCCACGAGGACTTCGTCGCCGGCCCGGCGCTCTCGCTGGAGGCTAAAGCGTTGCTCTGCATGCCCTCGACCACGACCGTGGAAGGCAGGCTGGTCTCCCGGATCGTTCCGTGGTTCGATGCCGGGGCCGTGATCACGACTCCCCGGCACCAGGTCGACGTGGTGATCACCGAACACGGGGCCGCCGAGCTCCAGGGCAAGACCGTGCACCAGCGCGGCGAGGCTCTGGCCTCGATCGCCCACCCCGACTTCCGCGAGGAGCTGCTGGCGGCCGCCGAGCGCGCCTCGGGCGGCCGCGCCCCATTCCCGCCATAGACTTCCGGGCGTGAGTCGCGCGCGACTCATCCTCATCACCGTTTGGGCGGTCGCCGCTCTCGGCCTCGCCACCTCGGCCACTAGCGGGGCCGCCACCTTCCACACGCCGCTCTTCTCCGCATTCGGCGTCAAGGTCGGCTGCGGCGCGCAGCTTCCGGAGCTCGGGGGAATGAGCTGCTTCTCGCAGGCCCTCCCCCAGACCGAGGTGGACGGCTATCTCGAGCTGCATCGCAGCGGCGAGGCGAAGCTGGGTGAGCGCGGCGATTCACCCTGGCGCCAGGGCAAGCGGAGCAAGCTGCGAAAGGGCGACCGCTGGAGCCGGGCCGGGGTGAGATGCGTCCGCAAGAGCGTCCTCCGGTGCACCAACGGGGAGGGGCACGGCTTCACCCTCACCCCCACCGCGTTCAAGCTCTTCTAAGCCCGAGCGTGATCCACACCGGTCCTGAGCCCAGCATCGAGATCCCAGAGACGGACGTCACCTCCTTCGTCCTCGGCGAGGCCTCCAGGCGCGGGGAGCAGGACGCCCTCGTCGACGGCCCATCGGGGTGGGCGATCACTTACGGCAATCTCGCCGACCAGGTCCGCGGCCTCGCCGCCGGCTTCGCCGCCCGTGGGATCGGCAAGGGCGACGTGGTGGCGATCTACATGCCGAACCTTCCCGAGTACGCGCTCCCGTTCCACGGAGTCTGCTCCGCGGGCGCCGTCAACACCACCGTCAACCCGCTCTACACCGCACGTGAGCTCGCCTACCAGTTGCGGGACTCCGGAGCCCGCATGCTGGTCACCGTGCCGCCCTTCCTCAACACCGCCCGTGAGGCAGCGGAAGAGGTGGGCGGGATCGAGCTCGTGGTGGTCGGCGAGGCCGAGGGGGCGACGCCGCTGGCGGAGCTGATCGAGGCCGGGGCCGAGCCGCCCGAGGTCGAGATCGATCCCGATCGCGATCTCGCGGTCCTCCCCTACTCGAGCGGCACCACCGGAATGCCGAAGGGGGTGATGCTCACCCACCGAAACCTGGTCGCCAATATCAACCAGGCCAATGCCCGGATCGCGCTCGGGCCCGGCGACGTCGTGATCGGCTCTCTCCCCTTCTTCCACATCTTCGGGATGACCGTGATCATGAACATGGGGCTGCGCAACGGGGCGAAGATCGTGACCATGCCGCGGTTCGACCTCGATCAGTTCCTCGACCTGATCGAGCGTCACCGCGCAACCCACCTCTTCATCGTCCCCCCGATCGCCCTGGCGCTCGCCAAACACCCGGCGGTCGAGGGCAGCGACCTCTCCTCGCTCCGGGTGGTGAACTCGGGGGCGGCCCCGCTCAGCGCCGAGTTGGTCGACCAGGTGAGCGAGCGGATCGGCTGCGTCGTCATGCAGGGCTATGGCCTCACCGAGACCAGCCCGGTGACCCATTGCAACCCGATCGACCCCGAGCGGGTGAAGCCGGGCACGATCGGGCCGCCGCTGCCCGACACCGAGTGCCGGCTGGTCGACCCCGAGAGCGGCGAGGACCTCGGCACCGGCGAGCGCGGCGAGCTCTGGATCCGGGGGCCGCAGGTGATGAGCGGCTACCTCAACAACCCCGAGGCGACCGCCGCCACCCTCGACGAGGACGGCTGGCTTCACACCGGCGACGTCGCCGTGGTCGACGAGGACGGCTACTTCCAGATAGTCGACCGCCTCAAGGAGCTGATCAAGTACAAGGGCTTCCAGGTGCCCCCGGCCGAGCTCGAGGCCCTCCTGGTCAGCCATCCGGCTGTCGCCGACGTCGCCGTGATCGGTGTCCCCGACGAGGAAGCCGGCGAGCTCCCCAAGGCCTTCGTGGTCGCAGGCGATGAGGTCAGCGACGAGGAGCTGCTCGAGTTCGTCGCCGAGCGGGTCTCGCCCCAGAAGCGGATCCGCCTGATCGAGCGGGTCGATGAGATCCCGAAGTCGCCCTCCGGGAAGATCCTCCGGCGAGTGCTGGCCGAGCGCGAGGCAGCGACGCCCTAGGAGAGGCTGACGCCGCGGGCGCGCAGGGCAAGCTCGAGCTCGAAGCGCCCGTCCACCTGATCGAGTTGCTCCCCAAGCAGCTCCCGCAGCTGAGCGACGCGGTAGCGCGCCGTCTGCGGATGCACCCGCAGGCTCCGCGCCATCGCCGCGGCGTTGCCGCGCTCCTGGACGTAGGCGAGGGCGGTCTTCGCCAGGCGCTGCCGTGACTTCGGCGTCAACGGCTCGAGCGCCGCGAGCCGACGATCGGCGATCCGGCCCAGCAGCCGCGGGTTGTCGAAGAGCAGCAGTTCGGCCAGGTGCTCCTCCGCGGCCAGCAGTCCGCT